>NZ_JBHTWG010000033.1:0-81551 GCF_042792555.1 Streptomyces sp. NPDC056628 | reverse complement strand
GGGGGGGGGGGGCCCCCCCCCCCCCGCGGCCCCCCCTCCGTCGTCTCAGGAGAAGCCGGTCAGTCCGCCATGTCCTCCCGGCGGACCGACAGCAGGTCCTCCAGCTGCTCCTCGCGGGCCTGCGCGGCCACGAAGAGAAGCTCGTCGCCCGCCTCCAGGGAGTCCTCCCGGGACGGGGTCAGCACCCGGGTGCCGCGGATGATCGTGACCAGGGACGTGTCCTGCGGCCACTCCACGTCACCGACCTGGGTGCCGGCCAGGGCCGACTCCTCCGGCAGGGTCAGCTCCACGAGGTTGGCGTCGCCGTGGCTGAAGCGCAGCAGGCGGACCAGGTCGCCGACGCTCACCGCCTCCTCGACCAGGGCCGACATCAGACGCGGGGTGGAGACCGCCACGTCCACGCCCCAGGCCTCGTTGAACAGCCACTCGTTCTTGGGGTTGTTCACCCGGGCGACGACGCGCGGGACGCCGTACTCCGTCTTCGCCAGCAGGGAGACGACCAGGTTGACCTTGTCGTCGCCCGTCGCGGCGATCACCACGTTGCAGCGCTGCAGCGCCGCCTCGTCCAGCGACGTGATCTCGCAGGCGTCGGCCAGCAGCCACTCCGCCTGCGGGACGCGCTCGACCGAGATGGCGGTCGGCGCCTTGTCGATGAGCAGGACCTCGTGCCCGTTCTCCAGCAGTTCGGCCGCGATGGAGCGGCCCACCGCACCGGCACCGGCAATGGCGACCCTCATCAGTGACCGCCCTCCTCTTCGGGACCCTTGGCGAACGCCGCCTCGACCTTGTCGACCTCTTCGGTGCGCATCATCACGTGCACCAGGTCGCCGTCCTGCAGCACCGTCTGCGAGGTGGGCAGGATCGCCTCACCGAGGCGGGTCAGGAACGCCACCCGCACGCCCGTCTCCTCCTGGAGCCGGCTGATCTTGTGGCCCACCCACTCCGCGGAGGCGTGCACCTCGGCGAGCTGCACGCCGCCGGTGGGGTCCCGCCACAGCGGCTCGGCGCCCGAGGGCAGCAGCCGGCGCAGCATCTGGTCGGCCGTCCAGCGGACGGTCGCCACGGTCGGGATGCCGAGGCGCTGGTAGACCTCGGCGCGGCGCGGGTCGTAGATCCGGGCCGCGACGTTCTCCACGCCGAACATCTCGCGGGCCACGCGTGCGGAGATGATGTTGGAGTTGTCCCCGCTGGAGACGGCCGCGAAGGCACCCGCCTCCTCGATGCCCGCCTCGCGCAAAGTGTCCTGGTCGAAGCCGACGCCGGTGACGCGGCGGCCTCCGAAGCCCGGGCCCAGCCGGCGGAACGCGGTGGGGTCCTGGTCGATCACTGCGACCGTGTGCCCTTGCTGCTCCAGGGTCTGGGCCAGAGCGGAGCCCACCCTTCCGCAACCCATGATGACGATGTGCACGGTCCTACCCCGCACTCCTCGATAGGCGTCCGACTTGCGTGAACGTGGCGCTCATGTCTCTTCTCTCGAATCGCCGGGCAACAGGCGCGGTCCGGTCGCAGACCGCAGGGCAACATCATGCCGGGCTTTCCCGCCGATGATCCCCCGCGGTTCGCATCGTGGGCTCGGCGGCACCGTGCCGGACTCCCGCCCGCACCCACGCTCCACGGTAACGTCCGGATCCCGCCGCCCCGGACGATGGCGCGAACGCAGGTCACAGCGGTGCGCCGGGCGTGATGTTCCCCCGGATGTGCTCCGCACCTGGCGGGGGGCATACGATTCCCTGTTGTGTCCAAACTGACCGACGTGCCCAAGCGGATCCTCATCGGGCGCGCCCTGCGCAGCGACCGGCTGGCGGAAACGCTCCTGCCGAAGCGCATCGCCCTGCCCGTGTTCGCTTCCGACCCGCTGTCCTCCGTGGCGTACGCGCCCGGCGAGGTGCTGCTGGTCCTCTCCATCGCGGGTGTGTCGGCCTACCACTTCAGCCCCTGGATCGCCGCCGCGGTCGTCGTGCTGATGTTCACGGTGGTCGCCTCCTACCGGCAGAACGTCCACGCCTACCCGAGCGGCGGCGGCGACTACGAGGTGGCCACCACCAACCTCGGCCCCAAGGCCGGGCTCACGGTCGCGAGCGCCCTGCTCGTCGACTACGTCCTCACCGTGGCCGTGTCCATCTCCTCCGGCATCGAGAACCTCGGCTCCGCGGTCCCGTTCGTCGTCGAGCACAAGGTCGAGTGCGCCGTCGCCGTGATCCTGCTGCTGACCGTGATGAACCTGCGCGGCGTCAAGGAGTCCGGCGGCCTGTTCGCCATCCCGACGTACGTGTTCGTCGCGGGCGTCTTCATCATGATCGCGTGGGGCGCGTTCCGCGGGGTCGTCCTCGGCGACACCATGCGGGCACCCACCTCGACGTTCGAGATCAAACCCGAGCACCAGGGCCTCGCGGGCTTCGCGCTCGTCTTCCTGCTGCTGCGCGCCTTCTCCTCCGGCTGCGCCGCGCTCACCGGCGTCGAGGCGATCTCCAACGGCGTCCCGGCCTTCCGCAAGCCCAAGTCGAAGAACGCCGCGACCACGCTCGCTCTGATGGGCCTGCTCGCCGTCACCATGTTCTGCGGCATCATCGGGCTCGCCATGGCCACCAAGGTCCGCATGGCCGAGAACCCGGCCGTCGACCTGATCAAGGACGGCGCCGCGGTCGGCTCCGGCTACGTCCAGAACCCGGTCATCACCCAGGTCGCCGAGGCCGTCTTCGGCAAGGGCACCTTCCTCTTCGTGGTGCTCGCCGCCGCCACCGCCCTCGTGCTGTTCCTGGCCGCCAACACCGCCTACAACGGCTTCCCGGTGCTCGGCTCGATCCTCGCCCAGGACCGCTACCTGCCGCGCCAGCTGCACACCCGCGGCGACCGGCTCGCCTTCTCCAACGGCATCGTGCTCCTCGCCGGCGCCGCCGCCCTCCTGGTCTGGATCTACGGGGCCGACTCCACCCGGCTGATCCAGCTCTACATCGTCGGCGTCTTCGTGTCGTTCACGCTCAGCCAGATCGGCATGGTCCGGCACTGGAACCGGCTGCTCGCCACCGAGAAGGACCAGACCAAGCGGCGCCACATGGTCCGCTCCCGCGCGATCAACACCTTCGGCGCCTTCTTCACCGGACTGGTTCTGATCGTCGTCCTCGTCACCAAGTTCACCCACGGCGCCTGGGTGGCCCTGCTCGGCATGGTCATCTTCTACGGCACGATGACCGCGATCCGCCGCCACTACGACCGCGTCTCCGCGGAACTCGCCGCCCCCGAGGGCCCCAGCGACGACAGCGCACGGCCGTCCCGGGTGCACTCGGTCGTCCTGGTCTCCAAGCTCCACCGTCCCGCGCTGCGCGCCCTGGCCTACGCCAAGCTGCTGCGCTCGGACAGCCTGGAGGCGCTCAGCGTCAACGTCGACCCGGCCGAGACCAAGGCGCTGCGCGAGGAGTGGGAGCGGCGCGGCATCGACGTACCGCTGAAGGTCCTCGACTCGCCCTACCGCGAGATCACGCGGCCGATCATCGAGTACGTGAAGGGGCTGCGCAGGGAGTCGCCGCGCGACGCCGTGTCCGTGATCATCCCCGAGTACGTCGTCGGCCACTGGTACGAGCACCTGCTGCACAACCAGAGCGCGCTGCGCCTGAAGGGGCGGCTGCTGTTCACCCCCGGCGTCATGGTCACGTCGGTGCCCTACCAGCTCCAGTCCTCCGAGGCGGCCAAGCTGCGCGCCCGCAGGCGCGGCGAGTGGAACGCCCCGGGTTCGGTGCGGCGCGGACCGGCGCAGGAGCGGCCGAAGGAGCCCGAGACCCGGAAGTGACCGGCCGGGACGGAGAGCCCGCAGACGCACGTAGACTGGTCGGCTGTTGTCAGGCCCACCGCCAGCCGCGCGCCCGGGCCCTAACCCCCACTCGATCTGGAGTCACCCCACCCATGCAGGCAGAAGAGAAGAAGTCGCTGGTGGGGGAGGAGTACGAGGTCGAGATCGGCCCCGTCGCCCACGGCGGGCACTGCGTCGCCCGCACCGACGCCGGCCAGGTGTTGTTCGTCCGGCACACCCTGCCCGGCGAGCGCGTCGTGGCCCGGGTGACCGAGGGCGAGGAGGGCGACCGGTACCTGCGCGCGGACGCCGTGGAGATCCTGTCCCCGTCAAAGGACCGCATCGAGGCGCCCTGCCCGTTCGCCGGCCCCGGCCGCTGCGGCGGCTGCGACTGGCAGCACGCCAAGCCCGGAGCCCAGCGCCGGTTCAAGGGCGAGGTCGTCGCCGAGCAGCTCCAGCGGCTCGCCGGGCTCTCCCCGGAGGACGTCGGCTGGGACGGCACGGTGATGCCGGCCGAGGGCGACAAGCTGCCCGCCGGCCAGGTGCCGCAGTGGCGCACCCGCGTGCAGTACGCCGTCGACGCCGACGGGCACGCCGGACTGCGCCGGCACCGCTCGCACGAGGTGGAGCGGATCGACCACTGCATGATCGCCGCCGAGGGCGTCAGCGAGCTGGGCATCGAGAAGCGGGACTGGTCCGGCATGGCGTCCGTGGAGGCCATCGCGGCGACCGGCTCCCAGGACCGGCAGGTCATCCTGACGCCCCGGCCGGGAGCGCGCCTCCCGATCGTCGAGCTCGACCGCCCGGTCTCGGTGATGCGCGTCGACGAGAAGGACGGCGGCACGCACCGGGTGCACGGCCGGCCCTTCGTCCGCGAGCGTGCCGACGGCCGTACGTACCGCGTCGGCAGCGGCGGCTTCTGGCAGGTCCACCCGAAGGCCGCGGACACCCTGGTGACGGCCGTCATGCAGGGCCTAATGCCCCGCAAGGGCGAGATGGCCCTGGACCTGTACTGCGGCGTGGGCCTCTTCGCGGGCGCCCTCGCCGACCGCCTCGGCGACAACGGCGCGGTCCTCGGCATCGAGTCCGGCAAGCGCGCGGTGGAGGACGCCCGGCACAACCTGGCCGACTTCGACCGGGTCCGCATCGAGCAGGGCAAGGTCGAATCGGTCCTGCCGCGCACCGGCATCACCGAGGTCGACCTCATCGTCCTGGACCCGCCGCGCGCCGGCGCCGGCCGTAAGACCGTCGAGCACCTGGCGTCCCTGGGCGCCCGCCGCATCGCCTACGTCGCCTGCGACCCGGCCGCCCTCGCCCGGGACCTGGGGTACTTCCGGGACGGGGGGTACCGGGTGCGGACGCTGCGGGCGTTCGACCTGTTCCCGATGACGCATCACGTGGAGTGCGTGGCGATCCTGGAGCCGGTCAAGAAGCCGGCCTGATCACACCCCTTGGTCCTCCAGCCCCCACAGCCCGGTCCACAGTGTGTGGCCCTGTGACGTCAGGCGTCCGTCGTGGCGCAGGGCGGTCAGGGAGTCGCGGATGCGCCGGGACAGGGCCGGGACGGAGAGGGGGGCGTCGTCGTGGCGGCGCAGGAACTCTCGTTCGGTCACGGCCGTGTACGTGTCCCGGAGCAGTGCGGCGGCCGGCAGGCCGGTCTCGGCGGACGGCGGGCGCACGACGGTCGCCGGCTCCTCGCTCAGCGCGTACAGCTCACCGATCGCGTCGTAGCGCGTCTGGGCGGCGGCCCGGCACAGCTGCCGGGCGGTCTCCAGAGGGCCGGTGCCGGCGAGGACGGCCGCGCCGCGGAACCCGGGCACGGTCTCCGGCACGGGGGGCGCCTGCGCCGGGATGAGCCGGCTCAGGGAGGCGCGGATGTCGTCCGCGGCCGGGGACCACACCTTCTCGATCAGGGTCAGGGCCTGTGCGACCGTCTCCAGGAACTCCTCCGAGTGCGCCCCGCCCGGCGGCTGCGGGAAGCGGCGGCCCGCCGGGTGGAAGGCGGTGTACCAGGAATGCGGCGGCAGGAGGCGGGGACCGTTCTCCGCGAGGGTCGGGAGCAGGGTCACGTGCGGGCCGGCCGTCTCTCCGGTCAGGTCCGTCGACGGCAGTCGTACGCCGTCCAGGGCCACGTGCGACCCGTGCACCTCGATGGTCACCGTCTCGCCTGCCGTGCCCGGCAGTTCGATCACTCGGCCCGCCGACAGCAGTGCCAGCTCCGTGGGGGCGCTGAGGGCGGCCACCAGGGGGGCTCCCGGTGTGAGCACCTCGTAGCGGAGCAGTTCGGGCAGGCAGAACGATGTGAGGTGGGCCAGCAAGGTGTCCGGCGCGCGTCGGTAGCCGGCCTCGCGCTCGCGCTCCGCCTGCCGTACCCAGGACGTCACCTCGGGGCTGCGGCACCACGCCAGCAAGGCGGGGTGCGGCAGTCGTGTCAGTCCGTTCACCACCTCCTGGACCGAGGCGGCCAGACGCGGGTCGCCGCAGGCTCCGGCTCGGTCCCTGGCCAGCACCAGGAGCCGTTTGAGGCAGCGTTTGGCCGTCAGGTCTCCGAGCAGGGCGGTCGTCTCGCCGGGCAGGACGGCCTTCGCGAGGTCGACCGGGGGTGCCGCGCCCGTGAACAGGGGCTTGATCGGGGTGACGTCGACCGTGACCGGGTCGACCTCGACGGGCTCCGGCCGCGGCGGGTCCAGTTCGGGGCGGTGCCGGGCCACGGTGGAGCGGCGGGACTCCTGCCAGCGGGCCAGGACGCGCCGCCGTAACGCGGGGTCCGCGAGCAGGTCGAGGAGGCCGTCGAGGGACTGTTCGTCGGGAGCGGCCGGCAGCGGCGAGGGGTGCCACCACGCGCGGAGCCCGGACAACTCCTCGTGGAGCAGCGGCCAGAGCTCGGTGAGCGGGGTGACCAGATTGCAGGTCATGGTGAGGGAGAGGGAGCGGCCGGTGGACGTGCCCCAGTGCGGGTGGAACAGCGGGATGTACAGCAGGTCGCCCGCCTCGACCACGAACTCCTCGTAATCGTCGGTGAGATAGAACTGACCCGAGAGGGACGGATCCTCCAGGACACGCCGGCGCCGGTCCGTCTCCGGTACGGCCGCGGGGGAGCCGATGCGCCAGACCTTGCTGCCGTCCTGCTGGAGGGTGAAGTTGTCGTCGTAGTCGAAGTGGCAGCCGATGCTGCCGGGCGCGTGGGTGCGCGACACGTCGAAGGTCACACGCGGCCATCCCAGCTTCTGCTGGAGTTCCCCGGCGCGCCGCGCCAGCCGGGGGCTCAGCGCGTCCGCGCCCTTGACGAACTCGATGCGTCCCGGGTCGCGGGCGAGCCGGTCGGGCGCCTGCTCACGGACCCGCTCGACGATCGCGTCCGCCTCCTCGTAGCTCAGGGTCAGCCCCAGGAGGTCGTGCGCGCCGCCCTTGACGAACAGCGGCTTCCGGCGCCAGTACTCGGCCAGGAAACGCTCGTAGGACAGGCCCCTCACGAACTCCGTCATGGTGTTCCTCCGTCCGGATACAGCAGCAGGTCGTCGAAGAGCAGGTACGGGGCTTCCAGGGAGACGCACACCTCCTGGCCCTTCTTGTCGCAGCGGTGGTAGGGGTCGTTCATCACCACGTGATCGCCGACGCCGCGCAGCCTCCTCATGAGCTGGACCTTGTGGCCGCGCAGCACCAGGTCGCCGTACACCTCGTCGGTGATCCGTCCGTGGCGGATCCGCCGGGCCCAGGCCGGCTTGAGCAGGACGTACTCCCGTACGGAGCCGCCCTCGCGCGGCGCGCCGAGCAGGAAGCCGTCCGTGACCTGCCCGATGAGGTCCTCGACGCGGTGCTCGCCCGGCGCCACGCTCAGCACGCCCATCCGGGGGAGCGCCTCGCGGGCGGTGGAGGCGCGGCGGCCGTGGCCGTTGCTGCCGGTGGGGCCCGGGTGGGACCGGCTCGTCAGCAGTCCGGTCCAGCGGCCGTCCTCGACCAGCCGGACCGGGGCCGCCGCCGTGCCCTCGTCGTCGCGGACGTAGGACCCGCAGTGGCCGGGCCGGGTCGGGTCGTCGGTCACCGTCAGCGGGACGCGGGT
This sequence comes from Streptomyces sp. NPDC056628, assembly GCF_042792555.1. Lineage (NCBI taxonomy): Bacteria > Bacillati > Actinomycetota > Actinomycetes > Kitasatosporales > Streptomycetaceae > Streptomyces > Streptomyces sp. NPDC056628. Next base: position 73,707 of record NZ_JBHTWG010000033.1, on the reverse strand, counting down.
CCAGCGGTCCCCGAGGCCGATGCCCAACCGGTGCCCGTAGTCGGCGTGGTTGTCGGCCTCGCTGGTGTGCCCGACACACTCGTGCACGGCGATGGCTGCCATCAGCGGTGTCATCACCACGGGCAGGGCGGTGCGGGCCGGCAGCGGGCGGGCGACCCGGACGGCGTCCAGGTCGGTGCGGAGGGAGTGCAGGCCCTCCGACAGCAGCGCCGTCCGGAGGCCGGACGGGTTGGGCGCGCGGGCGCCCCATTGGACGAGCCCGCCGCCCTCGTGCGTCACCAGGACCGCCCATCCCGTGGCGTCCGCCTCGACCGTGACGCGCATTCCGGGCAACCGCTCGCACAGCGCCGCCAGTTCGCCGGTCAGCGAGCGCGTCGTCACCGCCGTGCTCATTCGGCCTTGCCGCCCCCGGCGACAGCCGTCTGCCCGGCGGGGTCCGGCACCGGCGCCTCGGTGCCGGCGGCACCGAGGGTCGCCACGTCCCGTACGGCCAGCGGCAGTACGGAGGTGACGAAGACGACGGCACCGGCCACGGCCATCGCGGTGACGGCCTGCCCGGCGCCCGCCACCAGCAGACCGGCCAGCATCTGCCCGGCCGGCATGCCTACGAAAGAGGCGAAGAAGTCGAGGGCGAAGACGCGCCCGAGAAGTGCGCGCGGGACGTGCCGCTGGATGGCCGTCGTCTTGAGTACGTCGAAGAACTGCACGCCCGCGCCGCCGAGCGCGAACAGCGCGACCAGCACGGGCAGGGAGGAGGTCGCCGCGAACGCGAGGCAGGCGACGCCGAACAGGCTGATCGCGGCCAGCGCCCACAGGCCCGGCCGCCGGAACAGCTTCTGCGTCAGGCCCGCGACGGCCGCACCGCCGATGCCGCCGAGGGCGAACGCCGACAGGACGAACCCGTATCCGGCCGGGCCGCCGAGACGGTCGTCGGCGATCAGCGGGACCAGGACGAACCAGGGGCCCACGGCGAACAGCACATGGATGACGGCCATCGCCTCCAGGGCCATCAGCCACCGCATCCGCACGACCACCCGGATCCCGGCGACGGCCTCCGCGAACATCGACTCCTCGTCCCGGACCGCGGGCTTTCGCCGCTCGCCGAGCCGCCGTCCGACCATCAGCAGGGTGAGCGAGGAGACGGCGAAGGTCACGGCGTCCACCCACAGCGCGCTGCGCGGGCCTACCGCCGCCACCAGCAGGCCGGCCCCGGCCGGGCCGACGACCTGGCCGGTGTTCTTCAGCATGTTGGTGGCGGCGTTGGCCTGTTCCAGCGTCCGCTCCGGGACGAGGGAGGGCACGACGGAGTCGTAGGCCGGCTGGAAGATCGACTCGCCGGCGCCCATCAGGAAGGTGATGAGGGCGAGCGCCCACAGGGGTGCTCCGTTCCCCAGCGCGATGAGCAGCAGGACGGCGGAGAGCCGGACCACGTCGCTGGACATCATCAGGCGGAGCTTGTCCATCCGGTCGGCGAGCACGCCACCGACCAGGATGAGCAACGCGAGCGCGCCGAAGCGGGAGCCGAAGACGACGCCGAGCGAGAAGGCGGACTCCTCCCGGCCGAGCGCCAGGGCGACGACGGCCATGGGGAACAGTTGATCGCCGATGATGCTGACCAGCTGACCGGACCACAGCCAGCGGTAGCCGGCATGCGAAAAGGGCCCACGCCCCACGATTCCCCCCAGTGACGGATCGCCCAGGCGGTCGGCAGGCTCGCCGCGCCGGAATTCCAGCCACGTCAGGACTGTTTTCGGTCGGTGCTTTCGGGACAGTCGCTCACGTGATGGTGCCGAAGAAGCTTACGGGGCGGCGCGCGCATCTGTCACCGTGCTCATCGATTCCGCTGTCGCCGTGCGCCGGGAATTGCCGTTTCATTGCCGTCCGGGGCGCGCTTCTGGAATTGTTGAATCCTGATCCACTGGCCTAAACTTATTGTTGACAGGCTCGGGAAAATCTCCTTAGCCTCGCTGTGTCGGAAGCCCGGAGCCGGGCTTCACGGGGGCATCGCCTGACGCAGCGATGCGTGACCACGGGGGCTTTACTGTGACGTCTGCCGTTCGTGCGGGGCCCTGCCACGGCGCTCCTTCCTGTTCTCTCTGATCCTTTCCTCCATTCCCGCCGCAGCGCGGTCCCTTTCCTCTCTTTCCGCGCGCCCGGTGCGCCGGCGCGGTGAGAGGCGCCCGGACCGCACGCCCGGTGGGATACGCCAGGCCGCGGCATGCCCGGGAGCAAGGAATTCCCCTGGCGCCGGCGGGCCTATGGCGCCCCGTGCCTCCTCGGGTTTCTGCGGACGTGCATTCATGCCGGAGTTCCGCCGAGGAGAAGGAAAAAACTCCGTTGTGGGGTCCGGTGTGTCCGCACGCTGTCCCTCGCCTGTCGAGAAAGGAATTGCCATGAACGAAGAGCAGATCCAGACGGACGTGAACGAGGACCTGCTGACCGAGCTGGACGGCCTGGAGGTCGTCGAGGCCGCCGAGCTCCAGGACGGCGCCGCGTTCCACGCCTTCCGCTTCGCGGTCTGACGCACGGCCGTCGCCGGCGAGCGGAGCCCCGCCCGGGACCCCGCTCGCCGGCCTCGGCGCCCGAACCGAACCCCGCCGGCCCGACGAGGAGAAGCGGTGCCTCAGCGGACACCTCCCACAGCGGTGCATCTGGTCTTCCCCGGGGTGACCGAGGCCCGCCTGTTCCCCTACCTCAGCCTCCCCATGCTCGTCGCCTACCTGCGCCGGCACGGGGTCGCGGCGGCCCAGAGCGACCTCAACATCGCGCTGACCCACCGGCTCCTGGAGCCCGTGGCGCTGAAGGAGCGGCTCCGGCTGGGCGGACTCGACGAGTTCGACGAGACCCTGCTGTCCTTCGCGGAACAGCGGCACGACCTGCTCCACCGGACCGTCGTCCGCAAGGAGACGACGTCGCTGCCCTGGGACGTGGGCTTCCGTCTGGTCAACAACGTCCTCGACATCATGCTGCGGGGCAGCGCGCTGACCCGCACCGTGACCAGCCTGCCCGAGGTCTTCCACCTCGCCGAGCAGCAACCGGCGGCCGACGACCTCGCCGCCCGTCGATACGACGACCTCACCCTCGCCGCGCTCAACGACCGCCCGGCCCGCGTCCTCGGCCTCTCCATCGCGTACTTCAGTCAGCTCGCGCCCGCCCTCCGCGTGGCGAGACTGGTGAAAGAGCACGCCCCCGGCACGATCGTCGTCCTCGGCGGACAGCAGCTGATGATGCGGGGCGCCGAACTCGCCGCCCGGCCCGAGACGTTCCGCCACGTCGACGCGCTCGTCACCACCCAGGGCGAAGCGGTGCTGCACCGGCTCGCCGAAGCGGTCGAGGCGGGCCGCCCGCTCGCCGGCGTACCAGGACTGATCACCGCGGGGGGTGGCGGCGCCCCCGCGCCCGAACACCACCTCGCGGACAACCCGCCGCCCGACTTCGAGGGCCTGCCCTTCTCGTCGTACCTCAGCCCCGAGCCGCAGCTCCCGCTCATCTCCTGCGTGGGCTGCTACTGGGGCCGCTGCACCTTCTGCTCCTACGGCAACCGCAGCCGCGGCCGCTACCAGCAGCTCACCCAGGAACAGCTCGCCGACCACGTGGAGCACAGCCTGCGCCGCACGGACGCGCGCTTCGTGGCGTTCGTCGACGAGAACTGCAACCTGCGGCTCGTCCTGGGCGCCGCCGAGCTGGTGCGAGCCCGCGGCCACACCTTCACCTGGTCGACCCGCAACCGGCTGGAGCCCCTGCTCGCCGACCGGGCCTTCGTGCAGCGGATGTACGACGCGGGCTGCCGGCTGATGAGCGTCGGCTACGAGACCAACTCCCAGCGGCTGCTCGACCTCGTCGACAAAGGAGTACGGGCCGACCTGTACGAGCGGATCGTCGAACTGCTCGACGAGGTGGGCATCGTGCTGCGGCTCAGCGTCATGGGCGGGCTGCCCGGCGAGACGGCCGAGGAGGCCCGGGAGAGCCGGGAGTTCCTCGTCCGCAACTCGGCCCGGCTCGGCATCGACGCCGCCCAGATGATGATCGCCGAACCGACCTCGCTGCTCGCCTCCGAGCCCCGCCACCGCGTCGGCCTCACCCTGGCCGACGGGGACGCGCTCCAGTCCAACAGCGGCTTCAGCTACCTGGCCGGACGGCACGGCAGAGCCATCGCCTACGAGGGCACCTCGCGCGAGGAACGGGCCGACTGGCTCCGCGAGACCGTCCGCGTGGTGCTCCCCGGCAAGAACGACGAGAAACACCCGCGGTGGAAGAAGGCCGGCGGCGCACGGCCGATGGACGAACTGGTCCTGCACCCCTGGATCGTCCCGCTGGAGGGACGCCTGATCGACCTGCGCTGGCGCATGCGGTACGGCATCGGACCCGGGCACGTCACCCTCCGCTCGTCAGGCGTCGTACGACGCCTGACGGCCCGTACCGAACAGGGCCGCAGACTGCTGGGCCTGCTGAAGGAGGCGGATGTCGGTGACCACAGCTGAACCCCTGCCCCGCCCCGGCCGCACGGGCCGCCCCGCACGCCGGGGACTGGGCGCCGGAATGGACCTGCCCTGGGGAGCCCCGATCGGCTTCGACCCCGACGAGGCGGGACCCAACGAACGCGTCCGCAACTTCCTCGCCCGGCACGGCGGCGACTACGCCTACTACGCCTTCGCCTTCCAGCCCCGCGGACCGGTGCCGCTGCACGCCGCACACTACGTGGAGCCGTACCGGCGCCTGATGGACCAGCTCCCCGCCGGCACCCCGGTCGCCCTGCACCAGACCATGCTGAACCTCGGCACCGTCGAACCGTACGACCGCGGCCCCGTCTACGCGTTCACCAACGAACTGCACCGGCACTTCGACTGGCAGTGGGTCGTCGAGGACCTCGGCATGTGGTCCCTGGGCGGCATCCCCATGCCCTATCCGCTGCCGCCCTACCTCGTCGAGGAGAACGTCGCCCACGTCGCCGGCACCATCCGCGAGGCGATGCGGGAACTCGACCCGGTGCTGCGCGTGGAGTTCCCGGGCTTCACCGACGGCGTCACCGTCGTCGTCGGCGACATGGACGCCTACGACTTCTTCCGCCGGGTCGCCGAACTCAGCGGCGCCGACGTCACCCTGGACGTCGGGCACCTGATCAGCTGGAGATGGTGGCGCGGCGAACGGGGCGCCGGCCTCTACGCCGACCTGGACCGGCTGCCGCTCGACCAGTGCACCGAACTCCACCTCTCCGGTTCGGCGATCAGCCGTGACCGCTTCCTCGACCTCCACCACGGCGTGCTCCTCGACGAGCAACTGATCCTGGCGGAACGGCTCCTCGAGCTGTGCCCCCGGCTGGAAGCGGTCACCTACGAAGACCCCAACTACGACAGGACCGGCACGCTGGTACCCAAGAGCCTCCCCAACCTCCAACGTCTGCGGAAGGCGGTGGACCGGTGGTCGGCGGCGAACTGACCGAACTCAACCGGGCGTTCAAGCAGCGCCTCACCTACCCGAGCCCCCGTCGCACCGGCGGCGTCGACGGCGTCGCCGCCATGGACCCGGCCGCACCCGCCGCGCTGCGCGCGGTGGACGCCGAACAGCTCGCCAGGGTCGCGCACGAACTCACCCAGGGCATCTCCCAGGGCGCCATCGGCGGCGTCCCCCTGCGCGAACACTTCGAGGGCAGCCTGCGCGCGCTGTACCCGAACCGGCACAACGCCGGACAGCGCGCGGTGGCGGAGTTCCTGCGCGGCCCCCACTGCGCCGACGTCGACATGCTCGGGCTGTGCCGCGGCCGGTCGGTGACCGAGGCGTTCGGGGATTTCCTGCTCGACAAGGCCGGACACGGCACGGACACCGCGCCGCTGATCGAGCGGGAACTGCTGGCCGCCCTGGTCAAGACCCTGGCCCGGCACCCCGAACCGGGCTATCTGATCCGCCACCCGCACGTGTGCCGCACCGGGGAGGGCTCCTGGGCCGCCTGGACGGACGGCGCCCGCCCGCAGCGCGACCCGGAGCGCGCGCCCACGGCACCCGCCGTCTTCGTCGCCTGCGGCGGCCGGTACTTCGCGGGCGCGCTGAGCACCCCCCTGACCGCCGCCCTGCTGGGAGAGGCGGAACCCCGGCCGGGCTGGGTCGCCGCCGGGACCACCGGCGGACGCGGTGACGCCGTCGGCCGCGCCCGCGACGCCCTCCGGAGGAAGGGACTGATCCCGTGATCGCGCTGCACGAGGAACACGGCGAGGTCGTGGCGAGCTGGACGCGACTGGGCTACCGGGCGGAGTCCGTCGTCTGCTTCGACCGGCACCTCGACCTGAAACCGCTCACCCGCGCGGCGGCCGCGCGGCTGACCCGTCTCACCGGTGAACACCCCGTCGAGGCCGAGAACCGCAAACTGCCCATCAGAGAGGTCGACGGCAGCTACGGCCTGGACGACTTCTACGCGGCCGGCGCCGCCCTCGGCCTGGTGTCCAGACTGACCTGGGTCCGCGCCACGCGGGAAGCGGACTCCCCGGCCGCCCGGCGCCGGCTGCTCGCCGCGCTCAGCGTGATCGCCGCGGAACCCGACGCCCTCGACACCACCCGCTTCGACGAACACGGCGCGCTGCACACCCGCGTCTGCGGTCTCGACCTGGCCGTCCACACCCCGGCCAGCTTCGGCGCCACGCCCCAGGACCCTGCCAGCCGGGTCGACCTCGACCTGGACTGGTTCGCCGACGTACGCACCGGCCAGGACCACCAGCCGGACGAACTCCTGCGCCTGCTGGACCGGCACGGCCTCCTCGGCAACGTCGACTCCATGACGTACTCGGTACGCAGCGGCTTCCTGCCGGAGTCCCGACGCGACCTGGCCCCGCTGCTCGCCGGGGAGCTGGGACGCGGCACACGGCAGCGCGAGCGGGACGCCCTGCCCCTGCCGCAAGCCACCTTCACCGCCCTGCGCGGCGCGGCGGACCCCCTGCCGCCGGAGCGGTACGAGGCCGAACTGGATCCGCTCGGCGCGGTCGGCACCGCCCTGCTGGGCCTGCTGCACCTGCACACCGCGGGCGACCCCGACGAGGCCGGCCGGTGCTGGCACGAGGCGGCCCACGCGGGCTGCCGCTCCTCCTGGCTGGCGTACGGCATCGGCCTGTCCCACTACGGAAGGCGGGCCTTCACGGAGGCGGGGGAGTGGTTCCGGCGCGCGACGGGGGAACGCACGGACACGATCGAGGTGAAGTCCGCCTTCCTCGCCGCCCTGTGCACCCTGCGGAGCGGCGCGTACGAGGAGGCGCACCGCGCCCTCCTCGGCTTCGCCCGGCGCTATCCGCTGCACGCCGACGCGGCACGGCTCGCGGCCGGACTCGGTGACCGTCTGGGGATCGAACGGCAGCCCTGGCTCGCGCGGCAGATCGACGCACAGGACCGGCTACTCGGGAACGGAGCGGCAGCATGAGCCCCACCACGGAGCGACGGCCGGAACCGCTGGCCGTGCTCGACGACGACTTCTTCGACAACCACTGGAGGCGCGCGCCGGTCGTCCTGCGCGGCGCGGCCCGGGACTTCCTCGCCCCGGCACCAGGGCGCGAGGAGGTCAGAGCCCTGTCCGACGCCACCACCGGGGTCCAGACGGACGGCCGCTCCATCTGGTTCCTCGAAGGGCTGCGCGAGGGACTGCCCGGCGTGGCCGAGCTGTGCGTGGCGGCCCGGAAGACGTTCGACTGGGACGACCTGTGGTGCGACGTGTTCCTCACCGAGGGCAGCTCCTCGATCGGCTCCCACATCGACAACAGCGACAACTTCACCGTCCAGCTCGAAGGCAGCAAGCGCTGGCGACTGGCCCCGCCTACCACGCTGGACCCCGAGCAGCGACGGCTGCGCCTGCTCGGCGAACCCGGCGTGGGCGACGCCCCGATGACCGGGGACGCGCGGGAGTTCACCCTCCACCCGGGCGACGTGCTGTACATCCCGCTGCTGTGGCGGCACTGGGGCGTCTCGTCCGGCGACAGCCTCAGCGCCAGCCTGGTGGTGAACGCCAGGACCGTCTGGCAGTCCCTCCACCGCGCCCTCGGCGCCGAACTGCGCCACGAGGAGACATGGCAACGGCCGCTGCCGGTCGGGCCCGGAACCGGCGCGGCCCGCCGGGCACGGCTCGCCCAGGCCGTCACGGAGCTCGGCGACAGCGGCGCACTGGAACGGACCAGGCGAAAGGCGGAACGGGAAGTGGCGACACGCGCGGCACGAGGACCGGTCGACAGGCTCGACATCGACATGGCGGCGGTGAAGGGGTTCGTCGCCACGGCACCCGCACCCCCGGCGGACGGCTTCGTCCTGCCCGGTGGTGGCACCCCGGACACCGCAGCCCCGCTCAACGCGCTGCTCGCCCGCAAGAACCTGCGCGACCTGCTGAAACTGGTGCTACGGCGCTTCGCGCAGACCTCCGGCGAGCCGGAACGCGAGCTTTACCAGGCCGCGGTGACTGCCCTGACCACCGCGCCCGCCACCGCGTTGGAGGCGCTGCTCACCGGCCCCGACGTCAGCTCGTGGATCGCGGTGGCCAAGCAGGAGCCGGGCGAACTGCCCGTCCCCCGGCAGGAGGACCCGCTCGCCCACTGGCTCGCCTTCTTCCTGCTGCCCGAACTGGCGGCCTGCACCGGCACGGTGCCCGTTCCGGAGATCCGCGTGCCCGCCGACCGCGACGGCGGGCTGGCCGTGCCCCGGCTGGGCCGCGCGGTCGCCGTCGGCTCGGGGACCGGCACCTGGTCGCTGACGGTCGCGGGGGACGGATCCGTCCTCGCCCGCGACGGCGCCACCACGGTCGCCCTCTCCGACGGCGGGCCGGACACGAGGACGCTGCAACGCGTCCTGGACGGCCCCTGGATCGTGCCCGCTCCCTCCCGGTGGCTGGACCGGCATCTGCCCCCGACCGAGGTGCTGCCCTCCGTCGAACCGGCCGACGTGGCGCGCTTCCACGCCGAGTTCACCGAGGCCGCGGAGCTGCTGCGCGCGGTGTGGCCCGAGGCCTGGGACGAGACCCGGGTGTGCGTGGAGCGTCTGCTGCCGATGCCGTGGGCCGGTCTGCGGCCGCACAACTACAGCATCCACGCCTTCCGCGGCCAGATCGTCAGCAGCCCACGCCCGGCGCTGATGGCGGCGCAGACCATGGTGCACGAGACCGGCCACAACCGGATGAGCACCCTCATCGATCTGGTGCCCCTGTGCGCCAACCCCGACGACCGCGCCGTCAGCCCTGTCGTCGACGCCGACCGGCCGCTGACAGCGGTCTTCCACGGCTGCTACTCCTTCGCCCGGGAGATCCACCTGACCGCCCTGCTGATCGACAAGGGCGTCCCCGAGGTGCCCACCACCGACATCCGCGGCTACCTGGCCCAGCGCACCGGGATCGTGCGGGCCGCCTGGGCCCTGCTGCACGAGCGGGCACGACTGGAGCCGGCCGGCGCGGCGATCCTCGCGGAAGTGGAGGCCATCCTGGACCGGCTGTCGTGAGACGGCGCCGGCGCAGGAGCCATGCGAACCCGACGCCTCGGAACCGGCGGCCTACAGGTCGCCCCGTCGCGCCGGGCTGCGCCGGTGACGTCGGGACCGAGCATCCCCGCCGGGTGGCCGCCGCCCGGGTGACCCGGCCCCCGAAGAGGCCGGGTCCGGGGGCTCAGAGCTCCGACACGAAGTACCGCTCCACCGTCATCCGGGCGTTGGCCGAGGCGCCCGCGCGGGTGCCGGCGGTCTCGCGGGCCAGGGTGTAGAAGGAGTCGACGTAGTCCGGGTCGTCGGTCCACCACGAGGTGGGCATGGCGTCGACGATCGCGTCGACCAGCGGGATGTACGCGCCCTGGTCCGTGATCGTCAGCAGGGCCGCGGCGAGTGCCTTGGCCAGCGACGAGTAGTTGGTGTCGCCGTCGTCCTCCATGAGGACGGCGTCGGCCAGGTTGTACTTGTAGTTCGACCAGTTGACGAGGATCTGGCCCGGGTAGTAGGTCGTGTTGGCGCTGTCGAGGTACGGCATGGTGACCGTGTCGACGCGGACCTTGCCGTCCGTGCCGAAGCCGGTGACGAGACCGAACACCTCGGCGTCGCCCTTGAACCAGGGTTCCTTGACGTCCGCCACGCTGATCGACGTGATCCGGGTCGTCCAGAAGCCGGAGGCCGCGGCCGACGCGCCGGCGGAGCCGGAGACCGACGCGTCCGGCCGGGACAGGCCCCGGGCGGCCAGTTCCCTGTCGATGACCTTCAGGCCCGCGGCCAGCGCCGCCTGCCCGTCGACGCCGACGATGTACACGGGCCGGTCCGGCGCCTCGGCCGCGTCCAGCTCGTGCGCCCTGCCCGCGCTGTCGTAGGCGACGACGACCTGGGCGTCCTCGGCCGGTGCCGACGCGACCAGCGGGGTGGTGCGGGCGAGGTCGGCCGCGCTCACCGACCGGCCGGCGAGGCTCACCCGCAGCAGGGACGGCACGTCCTTGCCGAGCCCCTTCGCGCGGGCGACGTCCGTCTCGGCCCCGGCGAGGGTGCTCCGGAATGCCTTCACGGACGCCGTTCGGGACGTCGCCGTCAGGGCCAGCAGGTCCACGTCCTCGTCGGCCAGCGTCGCCGCCGCGACCTGCTTGCGCCAGGTGGGCTCGGCGAGGGTACGGGCGAGCGCGCGTGCCGTCGTGTCCTCGATCGAGGCGACGGGCGAGCTCGTGGGGGAAGGGGCCGGTGCGGCGGGGGCGGCGGCCGCCCCCGCGGTTCCCTGAAGGGTGGTCAGGGCCAGCCCGCTCAGCGCGAGCGCGGTCAGAGCCGCGCGGAGCCGTCTCTCAGCGAACAACTTGTCCTCCATGCAAGGGCGTTGCCCGGGTGGGGGCATGCCGGAAGTACCGCCGTGCGGCGCACGGCGGTCGTGCTCGTGCGAGTGCGGCTTCAGTGTGGAGGCTCTTCGTCTACGCGGATAGACGGCCGGACGGCGATTCATGGCCAAAGGTGTTCGAGTGCCGGGAAGATTCCGGCCGGCAGATGTCGGACCGGGGCGCGGGCGAGTGCGTCACCAGCCCGCGCGGCGGATACGGAGGGGGCCGCGGGCCTCGGCCTCCGTGACGGGCTCGCCGCCCTGGGTGACCTCGACCCTGCCCTCCGCCACGAGCCGCCACGCCGCCCGGCGGGCCGGTTCCATCAGGGCGCGCCAGCCCGCGCCGTCACCGTCGTACACCGCGCGGGCGGCGTCGGACGGGCAGATCGAGGACGTGGCCGCGCGGCGCTCCAGCAGACCGATGATGGCCTGCTCCAGCCGCCGGTCGAGCTGCCGGTCCGTCCCCGTCACGCCCTCCAGTGTGGCACCGGCCCGTCCGTCGCAGGTCGAGGGTGAGCGTGGCCGACCGCGCCCGGGAGACGCGGGCGTACGACCGGCCGGGCGATGCGCCGACGCCGTCCCGGTGCTCCGGCTCGCCGTCCAGGAGGGCGACCTCACACCTGCCGCACACCCCCTCGCGGCCACCGGACGGTACCCGGGGACCGGCGTGGGTCAGCGCGTCGCAGGGAGGCGTTCGGCCGGAACCGCTCGACGCGCAGGCGCTCCGGCGGGAACACCGCTCGGAATCCCCCGTACCCGTGGCGGGGACCGTGCGCCTTGACCTTGACACGGTGACAAGGTGTCCCCTGGGTGCAGGAGGTGGTTCCGATCGACCCGACCCACACGACCCCGCGCAACGCCCGCCTGACCGGCGCCCTGGGCGCCGAGGACCCGTCGGTCCGGCTCCAGGCGGCCCTGGCGGCCAGTTCGGCCCCCGACCTCGGCCTGCTGGACGCCCTCGTCGAACGCTGCGCCGTCGAACCGGACTTCTTCGTACGGGACATGCTGTCCTGGGCCCTGACCCGCCTGCCGCCCGGGCCGGCCCTGGCCAGGATCCGGCGGGAACTCGACGCCGACCGCGCCCAGGCCCGCGCGCAGGCCCTGCACACGCTCTCCAAGATCGGCGACCGGAGCGCGTGGACCTGGATCCCGCGTGCGCTGCTGCACGACCGGGACGACGAGGTGGCCCGGACCGCCTGGCGGGTCACGGTCGCCCTCGCGCCGGACGACGAGGAGACCCGCGCGGACCTGGCCGGTGAACTGGTCCGGCACCTGGGCCGCGGCGACCGGGCCGTACGGCTGAGCCTGAGCCGGGCGCTCGTCGACCTCGGGGACGTGACCCGGACGGCCCTGGAGCGGGCCACCGCCGACCCCGACCCGGCGGTGGCCACGCACGCCGCCGCCACCGAGGTGCTCCGGCAGCGGCCGGAGACCGGTTTCGACGCGGCGGTGGACGAGGCCAGGCGGACCGTCGCTCTCGGCCCGGAGGGGGCCGCGCGGCCCGCCCCGGCTCCGACGGCGGCCCCGGGGACCGGCCCATGCTGATCGGTGAGGTCGCCCGGCGCTCCGGGGTCAGCGCGCGGATGCTCCGGCACTACGACGCCCTCGGTCTGGTGCGGCCCACCGGCCGTACCGTCGGCGGCTACCGCGAGTACTCCGCCGAGGACGTCCGCCGGATCTTCCACGTGGAGAGCCTGCGGTCCCTCGGCCTCTCGCTCCACCAGGTCGCTCAGGCGCTGCGGGACCCGTCCTTCACCCCGGTCGCCCTGGTCGGCGACCTCATCCGGTGGACGCAGGAGCGGCTGGAGCGCGAACGGGAACTGCTCGAACGGCTCCGCGCGATCGACGCCGCGGCGCCGGCCGGCTGGCAGGACGTCCTGCGCGTCGTCGAACTCATGCAGGGCCTGGACTCGCCCCATGCCGCACGCCGGCAACAGGCCGTCCTGGCCCGGCAGGACGACGTCCCCGTGCCCGCCGAGCTGCTGGCCAAGGCCGTCCTGGCCGAGCCGGACCCGGTCGTGTCGGGCGCCCTGCGCTGGGCACTCGCCCGAACCGGCGACGCCGGGGTGACGACCCTGGCCGCCGCGGTGCGCGACGGGGACCCCGAGGCCCGGCGGCGGGCCGCGCGGGCGCTCGCCGACCTGGCCGAGCTCCCCGCGGCGGCGGCCGCGTTGGAGGACGCCCTCGAGGACCCGGACCCGGCGGTCCGCCGCCCGGCCGCCCTCGCGCTGGGCCGGCGGGGCGTGACCGCGGCCGTACCCGTGCTCGTCGGCATGGTGGTCGACGGCGTCAACGACGTCGACGCGGCGGAAGTCCTCGGCGCGCTGTCCGGGGCCCCGGCCCGCGCCGACCGCGTCCTGGCCGCCCTGACCGGCGAACTCGCCGCCCCCGACGCCGACTCCGCGACGCGCATCCGGCTGACGCAGGCGCTGGTCGAACTGCCGGCGACCGGGACCGCCGTACGGGAGGTGCTGGACCGGCTGTCCCGGGACGACGACCCCGCCGTAGCCCGCGTCGCTGCGGCCTTCGCCCGGCTGCTCGACGAACGGTCCTGACCGCCGGACCCCGCGTCACGTCACTCCGGCGGCTCCGTCCCCGCCTGCACCGCGACCATGTACCGCGCGTACCAGTCCGGCCAGTCGGGGTCCTCCGCGCCGGTGCGCGCCTCGTGCTCACCGTGCGCGGCGGCCCGGCGCAGGGCGCCCGCCAGGTCGTCGGCCGAGGCGTACGCCGTGGTCGAGGGGTCCAGACGGCCCGGCAGCCGGGTGGTGACCTCCTGGAGCACGTAGCCGTTCCCGTCCGGGTCGCTGAACGACAGGAAGGAGCCGTAGCTGCCGCGCTTCGGGTCGGGCCCCGGCACCCGCGCGTCCGTGCCGCCGTGGTGGAAGACGCCCCCGGCGTCGTGGAAGATCTCACTCGGTTCGGCGCCGTTCCGTTTCAGCTCGGTGTGGGCCGCCTCGATGTCGTCGACCACCAGGTGCAGACCGCGCGCCGTGCCCGGTGCCTGCTCGGTGACGTTCGTGCCGAAGATGACCGACGCCGGTGAGCCCGGAGGGGTCACCTGCACCACCCGGAACGAATCGTCCGTGACGACGTCCGCGTCGAGCCGCCAGCCCAGCGCCGTGTAGAAGTCCTTCGCCCGGTCGACGTCGGACACCGGCACCACGACGACCTCCAGTTTCATGTCCATGGTTGCGTGGCTCCCGTCTCGGAGGGCGGCGGCGCCGGGCGGACGTCGGCGCGTGCGGCCGTACGCCGGTACGTCGGGCGCTCAGCGCGCGACGAGCTGCTGGCCGCCGTCGATGTCGTAGGTGGCGCCGGTGAGCGCGCCGTTGGCCATGATGTGCAGCGCGAGGGAGGCGATGTCGCCCGGCCCGACGACCCGGCCGATGGGCAGCGTCCTGCGCAACTCCTCGCGACGCGCCTCCAGTTCCTCCCCCAGGAGCGAGGCGGACAGGGGCGTGTCCACGAAGCCCGCGGCGAGGAGGTTCACCCGCACCGGGGCGATCTCCACGGCCAGGTTCGCGGCCAGCGCGGGCAGGGCGGCGGTGAGCGCGCCGATCACGGCCATCCCGGGGGCGGGACGGCGGGCACCGGTGCCGCCGATGAACAGCAGCGCCCCGCCGGGCCTGACCTTGTCCCGGGAGGCCCGCCCCGCCGCGAGCAGCATCGCCAACCGCCCCCCGAAGTCCCGTCCGCCGGCGGCCAGGTCGAGGTCGGCGAGCGGCGTGTACGAGGGGCTGCCCGCCGTCACCAGGACGTGGTCGACCTGTCCGGGCAGGTCCCGCAGGAACCCCTCCAGACGGTCGGCGTCCATGGCGTCGAACGCGGCCGTGCTCAACGGCTCCAGTTCCTTCGCCGCCCGCTCCAGACGCTCCGGATCGCGGGCCGTCAGGATCACGTCCCCGCCGGCCGCCCGCACCTGCCGGGCGGTCTCCAGGCCGATGCCCGAACTGCCGCCCACGACCACGACCGTCTGCCCGGCGAACCCTCCCGGCACGGGGGCAACAGCGTTCGTCTCGTCGCTCGCTGTCACAGAAACTCACCGCCGTCCGCACGTCCGACACGAGCCCGGGGCAGCGGGGCACACCGGCGTCATCCATGTGCTCGCGGGAGTTTCCCGGCCGTTCCCGGACTCTCCGCCACGCACCGCCCGGCCCGAGACATCAGTCTGTCATCCGTCCGGCGCGGTCGCACGCGGGCCGGGCAAGGGTCCGCCCGCCCTGGGTACCCGGGCCGGGCGGCCCCGTTCCGGAGCCGCCGCCGGACCCGTCCACGCCCGGCGAGGACGGTGTGATTCCGTCGCGGGCCGTGTCGGTGTTGGGCCGAACGGGTGACTTGGCGTAAGAATTGACCGGTGCAGGCATTGAGGGCGAGTCAGGTCGGGGTGAGCCGGTGAACAGCTACGACGTCACCGATGAACAGTGGGAGGGGCTCGCCCAGGTCGTGCCTTTGCGGGGGCGTGACGCCTGGCCGTCGGCCGTGGACCACCGTGCGATGCCGGAGGCGGAGACGGAGCCGCGGCGGCGTTTCGTCGTCCTGCGGGTCAACGTGTTCGGGGACGCCCGGGAGGTCGCGGAGACCCTGATGGCGGGCATCCCGGTGCTGCTGGACCTGACGGGCGCCGAGAACGAGGTCGCCAAGCGGGTGCTCGACTTCAGCACGGGCGTGGTCTTCGGCCTGGGCAGCGGCATGCACCGCGTCGACCGGAACGTGTTCCTGCTGACCCCGCCCGGCACCGAGGTGAGCGGACTGATGCAGACGGCCGGCGTCCCCGGCGCGTGAGACACCGCGCCCGCCACGCGGCGCCGTACCCCGTTCGTAGGAAGCCCGCGAGGGTGGAACGGTTCGCCTGAGGACGACGGCTCTACGGTCCCGACATGGGCCTTTCCTCTGTCTCCGGTGCCGTGTCCGTGCCACCCCAGGGCCGTCGGGCGGGGGCCGCGGCCCCCGCACGCCCGTCCGGACCGGGTGGGCACGTCCCGGCTCCGGCGGAGCGACCCGCCGAGGAGCGGCCGGGCGACGAACCGCCGGACCCGCCCCGGCCCCACGTCGTCGAACTGCGGCTGTCCGCGTTCGCCGGGCACCGCCGAGCCGTGTTGCCGCTCGGCCCGTGCACGTTCCTCGTGGGACCCAGCGGGTCCGGCAAGACGACCGCGCTGCGGGCGTTCGAGGCACTGGCCGGGCTCGCCGGCGGCCGTACCGTCGGGGAGGCGTTCCCCGATCCCGAGGCCTGCGTTCCGGAGCGGGCGCGCCCGGACGCCCAGCGGCGACGCGGCTTCCGTATCGGCTGCACCGCCGACGGTCCCGAGGGCCCGGTACGGCTCGATGTGGCCGTGCAGGCGGAACCCCAACCGCGCATCGTCGGGGAACGGTTGAGCGCGGGCGGCGTCGTCCTGCTGGAGACGGCCCTGCGCGACCCTGCTCGGCGCAGTGTGCAGGCCGCCTGGCTCACGGCCGGGCAGACCCCGGTGACGCGGGCCCCGCTCCCGGACGACCGGCTCGGCACCGCGCTGCTGCCGCTGCGGGTGGCCGGCACGACGGACGGGCAGCGGCGGGTCCTCGCCGCGGCCGAGCAACTGGTGGTGGCCCTGCGCTCGGTGTTCGCCTGTGATCCCCGGCCCGAGCGGATGCGGGCCGCGGTCCCGGTCGGCTCGGGCCGGCTGCTCAGCTCCTGCGACAACCTCGCCGACGTGCTGTGGCGCACCCGCTCCGAGTGCACCCGGCGGCACGCCCGGCTCGTCGCCGCCGCCCGCGCCGGATGCGCCGGCCCGGTGACGGACGTCGCCGCCGAACTGCTGGCGGACGGGACGGTCCGCGGACTGCTCGACCGGGGCGACGGCGTCCGCACCGCGCTCGGCCGGCTGGGCCACGGGGAACTGCGCTATCTCGCACTGTCCTTGGTGCTGCTGACCGGACCGGGCGTCCTGGAGGTCGACCCGGTGTGCGAGGTGCCCGCCGCCCTGCAGACGCTGGGCGTCCTCGCGGACGGCCTCGACCGCGGCCTGGACCCCGTGCAGCGCGCGGAGCTGACCGGGCTCGCGGCACGCATGGGGGAGCGGGGGCACGTCCGGCTGGTCGGGTCGGTGAGCGACCCCTCGGGCCTGGCGGAGAGGGACGGGGTGACGGTGGTACACCTGGAGCCGTGACGGAACCCCTTGATGTGGCCGGACTCCAGCGCAGGCTCGCGGAGTTCGCCGCCGCGCGCGACTGGCAGCCGTACCACACCCCGAAGAACCTCGTCTCCGCGCTCAGTGTGGAGGCCGCCGAGCTGCAGGAGATCTTCCAGTGGTTGACCCCGGAGCAGTCCGCCCGGGTCATGGAGGACGCCGACACGGCGGCCCGGGTGCGGGACGAGGTCGCGGACGTGCTGGCGTATCTGCTCCAGCTGTGCGAGGTGCTCGGCGTCGACCCGCTCGCCGCGCTGGGCGCGAAGATCGACCGGAACGAGCGGAGGTTCCCGCGCCCCGGCGAGCAGCCGGGTGCCCCTGAGTGAATAGTTCCACTTTCACTCTCCGTGGCGATTCGGCGGCCCGTATCCGAAAAGTTGTCCGCAGATTTCCGCCTTCCTCTGGCTTTTCGTCTCAAGTCCCTTCACTCTGGGTAGTGGACAAGGGAGTTCGGAGTTCAGGTGGACGTGTGGGCAGCGCGTCCAGACGGACGGGGACTGCGATGGACGCGGTGCGGCTGATCGTGAACAGCAGGCGAGCGCTGGCGGGAAGCGACGGCGCGCCGGACATCATGACCGAGGTGTGGCAGGCCCAGGCCCTCGCCCAGGCGATCGGCAGCCGGCTCGCCGTCTACGGACCGCCCGAACTGCGCGGCGAGGCCATCGGGTTGACCGAGCTCGCGGGCCGGGGCTGCGGCGTCCTGGAGGTCCCGGACCTCGCGGAGGGTGCGTTACGCGCCGCCCAGCTCACCGAGCTGGGCGACGCGCGGCAGGCCCTGATGAACCTGGGCAGTCTGCTCGGCGAGGCCGGAATCGCGCTGGTCGGCGTGGCCAGCTCGGCCGACGACGAGACGACGTACTGGCGCTGCATGGAGGCCATCGACGCCGCGGACGAATCCCGCGACCGGGTCATGGAGATGCTCCGCAGACTCGCGGACCGCGACGAGGTCCTGGCGGAACGGGAGGCGGGCTGACCCCGGTGACGCCCACCGGAACCGGGCCCCGGAGGTCGTGGAGAAGATCGGCCGCTACCAGGAGGCCGGCTCGCAGCGGACCTACCTCCAGGTGCTCGACCTGCACGACCTGGACCACCTGGAGCTGATCTCCGCCGAGGTCCAGTCGCAGCTGTCGTAGCGGCCACGGAGCTCGCGTCCGTACGCCCCGGGGACCCGCCCCCGGGGCGTCGTCGTGCGCCCGAAATTCCCGGGTGCCGCCGGCGCCCGCTCGATACGGTGTGCGTATCCGCAGTTCAGACCACTACGTCAAGGTCATCCACCGTGTTCCTGACCCTCACCACCACCGGCACCCCGGAGCGCCCGGCCACCGATCTCGGCTACCTGCTGCACAAGCATCCCGAGAAGTCCCAGGCGTTCTCCACCTCCTTCGGCACGGCCCACGTCCTCTACCCCGAGGCGGACGCCGAGCGCTGCACCGCGGCGCTGCTGCTGGAGGTCGACGCCGTGGCGCTGGTCCGGCGCGGCAAGGGCAAGGGGCGCGGCGGCGCCCCCGACGCTGCGCTCGCGCAGTACGTCAACGACCGCCCGTACGCGGCCTCCTCGCTGCTGGCCGTGGCGCTGAGCGCGGTGTTCTCCAGCGCGATGCGGGGCGTGTGCACCGCCCGCCCGGAGCTGGCCGCCCGGCCGCTGCCGCTGCGCATCGAGGTGCCGTCGCTGCCGGCGCGGGGCGGCGCCGCCCTCGTACGGCGCCTGTTCGAGCCGCTCGGCTGGGACGTCACCGCCGAGCCGGTACCCCTGGACGAGCGGTTCCCCGAGTGGGGCGACTCGCGCTACGTCCGGCTCGTCCTGGAGTCGGCCACCCTGACCCTGGCCGAGGCCCTCAGGCACCTGTACGTGCTGCTCCCCGTCCTCGACGACGCCAAGCACTACTGGGTGTCCTCCGACGAGGTCGACAAGCTGCTGCGCGCCGGCGAGGGCTGGCTGCCGGACCACCCCGAGCAGAAGGTGATCACCAGCCGCTACCTCTCGCGCCGCTGGTCGCTGACCCGTGAGGCGATGGAGCGGCTGGAACTGGTACGGCTCGCGGAGGCCGACGACAGCGAGGTCGAGGACATCGACAACGCGGTCGCCGACGAGACGGAGGCCGAGGAGAGGCCGGCCCCGCTCGCCGTGCGGCGCCGCGAGGCCATCCTCGCCGCGCTGCGGGCGGCCGGTGCCACCCGCGTGCTCGACCTGGGCTGCGGGCAGGGCCAGCTGGTGCAGGCGCTGCTCAAGGACCCGGCGTACACCGAGATCGTCGGCGTCGACGTCTCCGTACGGGCGCTCACGATCGCCGGGCGTCGGCTGAAGCTGGACCGGATGGGGGAGCGGCAGGCAGCGCGCGTGAAGCTCCTCCAGGGCTCCCTCGCCTACACCGACAGCCGGCTCGAGGGGTACGACGCGGCCGTGCTCAGCGAGGTCGTCGAGCATGTCGACCCGCCCCGGCTGCCCGCCCTGGTGTACGCGGTGTTCGGGGCGGCCCGCCCCCGCACCGTCCTCGTGACCACCCCGAACGTCGAGTACAACGTCCGCTGGGAGAGCCTGCCCGCCGGGCACGTCCGGCACGGCGACCACCGCTTCGAGTGGACGCGCGAGGAGTTCCGCACGTGGGCCGCGGCCGTCGCCGAACGGCACGGCTACGGCGTGGAGTTCGTACCGGTGGGACCCGACGACCCCGAGGTGGGGCCGCCGACGCAGATGGCCGTGTTCGCTCGTGACGTGACCCGTGGGAAGAAGGAGGCGAAGGCCGCATGACCGGAACCGCGAACGGGCGGGTCCTGCCCGTCACCGACCTCTCCCTCGTCGTCCTCGTCGGCGCCTCCGGCTCCGGCAAGTCGACGTTCGCCCGCCGGCACTTCAAGCCGACCGAGGTGCTCTCCTCCGACTTCTGCCGGGGCCTGGTCGCCGACGACGAGAACGACCAGAGCGCCAGCCGGGACGCCTTCGACGTCCTGCACTACATCGCGGGCAAACGCCTGGCGGCCGGCCGCCGTACGGTCGTCGACGCCACCAGCGTCCAGCAGGACGCGCGACGGCAGCTCGTCGAGCTCGCCAAGCGGTACGACGTGTTGCCCATCGCCATCGTGCTCGACGTGCCTGAGGAGGTGTGCGCCGAGCGCAACGCGGCCCGCACGGACCGCGCCGACATGCCGCGCCGCGTCGTCCAGCGGCATGTGCGCGAACTGCGCCGCTCCCTGCGGCACCTGGAGCGCGAGGGCTTCCGCAAGGTGCACGTCCTGCGCGGCGCCGAGGAGGTCGAGCACGCCACCGTCGTCACCGAGAAGCGCTTCAACGACCTCACCGACCGCACCGGGCCGTTCGACATCATCGGTGACGTGCACGGCTGCGCGTCCGAACTGGAGGCGCTGCTGGGCAAGCTGGGCTACGTGGACGGCGTGCACCCGGAGGGCCGCACCGCCGTCTTCGTCGGCGACCTCGTCGACCGCGGCCCGGACAGCCCGGGTGTCCTGCGGCGTGTGATGGGCATGGTGAAGTCGGGCGCCGCGCTGTGCGTGCCCGGCAACCACGAGAACAAGTACGGCCGTTTCCTCAAGGGCCGCAACGTCCAGCACACGCACGGACTCGCCGAGACGATTGCGCAGATGGAGGGCGAGAGCGAGGAGTTCCGCGCCGAGGTCCGGGAGTTCATCGACGGGCTCGTCAGCCACTACGTGCTCGACGGCGGCAGGCTCGTCGTCTGCCACGCCGGCCTGCCGGAGAGGTACCACGGCCGCACCTCCGGTCGGGTCCGCTCGCACGCCCTGTACGGCGACACCACCGGCGAGACCGACGAGTTCGGGCTGCCGGTGCGCTACCCGTGGGCGGAGGACTACCGGGGCCGCGCGGCCGTGGTGTACGGCCACACCCCGGTCCCGGAGGCCACGTGGCTGAACAACACCATCTGCCTGGACACCGGTGCCGTCTTCGGCGGCAAGCTGACCGCGCTGCGGTGGCCGGAGCGCGAACTGGTCGACGTGCCCGCCGAACAGGTCTGGTACGAGCCCGCCAGGCCGCTGCGCACGGAGGCACCCGGCGGGCAGGACGGCCGGCCGCTCGACCTGGCGGACGTGCACGGGCGCCGCGTGGTGGAGACCCGTCACCACGGGCGGGTCGCGATCCGCGAGGAGAACGCGGCGGCGGCCCTGGAGGTCATGAGCCGCTTCGCGGTCGACCCGCGGCTGCTGCCGTACCTGCCGCCGACCATGGCGCCGACGGCGACCTCGGCGGTCGAGGGCTACCTCGAGCACCCCGCGGAGGCGTTCGCGCAGTACGCGGCGGACGGCGTCGAGCGGGTCGTGTGCGAGGAGAAGCACATGGGCTCGCGGGCCGTGGCCCTGGTGTGCCGGGACGCCGAGGCGGCGCGCCGGCACTTCGGGGTGGAGGACGGCGTGACCGGCTCCCTCCACACCCGCACGGGCCGCCCGTTCTTCGACGACCCGGCGGTGACGGAGTCGATCCTGGACCGGATCCGCACGGCGGCCGGCGAGGCCGGCCTGTGGAGCGAGTTGGAGACCGACTGGCTGCTGCTCGACGCCGAGCTGATGCCGTGGTCGCTGAAGGCCGCCGGGCTGCTGCGCTCGCAGTACGCGGCGGTCGGCGCCGCGGCCAAAGCGGTGTTCCCCGGTGCCCTCGCCGCGCTGGAGGGCGCCGCCGGGCGGGGCGTCGACGTCTCCGCACTGCTGGCGCGCCAGCGGGAGCGGGCCTCCGACGCGGCCGCGTTCACCGAGGCGTACCGCCGCTACTGCTGGACGACGGACGGCCTGGACGGCGTACGCTTCGCGCCCTTCCAGGTCCTCGCGGTCCAGGGCCGCAGCCTCGCCGCGCTCCCGCACGACGAGCAACTCGCGCTCCTCGACCGCCTCGTGGAGCACGACAGCAGCGGCCTGCTGCAGACCACCCGGCGCCTGTACGTCGACACCGGTGACCCGGAGTCGGTCCGGGCGGGCGTCGACTGGTGGCTGGAGATGACCGGCCGCGGCGGCGAGGGCATGGTCGTCAAGCCGCTCGGCGCGGTGGTGCGCGACGAGCGGGGCCGGCTGGTCCAGCCCGGCATCAAGTGCCGGGGACGCGAGTACCTGCGGATCATCTACGGCCCGGAGTACACGCGCCCGGAGAACCTGGAGCGGCTGCGCAAGCGGTTCCTGAACCACAAGCGCTCCCTCGCCCTGCGCGAGTACGCGCTCGGCCTGGAGGCCCTGGACCGGCTGGCCGGGGGCGAGCCGCTGTGGCGGGTGCACGAGGCGGTGTTCGGGGTGCTGGCGCTGGAGTCGGAGCCGGTCGACCCGCGGCTGTGACGTTCAGCCGGCGAGGCGCAGACGGTCCGGGCACACCCCGACCCGGACCGTCTGCCCCCATGTCAGCTCCACGGCGTCCGACTCCATGCCGTCCCCGAACGCCACCAGCCGCTCGGACTCGACGGTCAGGGCGAGCCGCCCCGCGGCGGCCAGTTCCCCCGCGACCAGGGACGTCCCGGTGGCGGGGGACGGCCAGGCCTCCCGCACGAACCAGAGCAGGCGCTCCTCCGTCGGGGAGGGCAGCGCCGGCCGCCCGCCCCGCTCCTGCCACACCGACCGGAGCCAGCCGGTCGCCCCGGTGCCGGTCCCGACGATCACCCCGGACGAGGCCTGGGCCTCGACGACACCCCCGTCGTCCTCCAGGCCCAGGCGGTAGCGGGCCGTCTGGTGTCCGGCGGCGCCCAGGTAGATCTCGTTCAGCGCGACCAGGCGCTGTGTGTCGTCGGTGACGGCCTCGACCATGGTGAGCTCGTCGCAGCGGGCCGTGCGGGCCTGCGTGGCCGTCAGCAGGGCGGCCGCGTCCTTCGGGCGGTGCCGCACCAGCACGCCGGGGTTGCGGCCGGGGTCGGTGTCGATGCCCACCACCGGCTGGCCGGCCAGGTACTTGGCCACGTTCGCGACGAGCCCGTCCTGCCCGACGACGACCACCACGTCCTCGGGCGCGAACAGGAAGCGGTCCAGGTCGGCGCGTTCCACCCGGGCCTGCCGCCAGGTCAGCGGGACCGCCGCGGCCACCTCGGCCAGCGCCCGGCGGGTGCGGTGGTGACGGTCCGCGATCTCCTCGATGTCCCGGCCCCGGGAGGAGAGGAAGAAGGCGGCCTGGCCGTGGGTGCCGTGCCGGGCCACCAGCTCCTGGTACTCCGTGGTGCGGTGGACGAGGACCACCCGCGGGGCGAGGCTCACTCCCGTGCTCCGAGCCGGCTGAGCAGCCCGGTCAGCAGGTCCGGTGTCACGGTCACGCTGTCGATCCGCGGCAGGTTCTCCGCCAGCCGGGTCCCGGTGAGCGCGTGCAGCGTCGCCACGTCCACGTCGGCGTGCACCCGCAGCCAGGCCGCCTGGGCCTGCGCCCGCGCCTCGCCGACCTCGCGCGCCCCCTCGGCCTCCGCCCGCGCGAGGCGTACGGACCGGGTGGCCTCCGCCTCCGCGAGGCGTACGGTCCGGGCCGCCTCCGCCTCGGCGCGCACGGCGTCCGCTGCGGCGCCCTCCTCGGCCTCGCGGCGCGCGTTGGTGCCGCGCTGGTCGACCAACTGCTCCTCGCGGCGGGCGAGTTCGATCTGGCTGGCCAGCTCGTTCTCGGCGATCGCCCGCTCCCGCTCGACGGCCACCGCCCGCCGTTCGTACGTCGCCCGGTCCGCCTCCTGCTGGATCTGCTCACGGGCCGGGGTGCGCAGCGCCCGCTCCACCTCGGGTTCGGGACGCAGGGCCACCACCCGTACGGCGACCACCTCGATGCCCGTCCCCGGCAGGCGGGGCTCGCCGGCCAGGCCGGCCGCGATCCGCTCCCGCACCGCGGTGACCCCGTCGGCCAGGGCCGCCGCCAGCGGCGTACGGGCCAGCACATCCAGGGCGTGCTGCTGGGCCGTCTCCGTCAGGAGCGTCCCGAGCTGCTCCAGCGGAGCGCCCCGCCACACGCCTGTGTCCGGGTCGATGGAGAAGTCCAGGCGGGCCGCGGCGACCGCGGGGTCGCTGATCCGGTAGGTGACGGTCGCCTGCACGGCCACGTCCTGGAAGTCGGAGGTGCGGGCGTGGAACGTCATCGCCAGCTCCCGGTCGTCGACGGGGACCTCGGAGAGCGCGGCGGTCAGCGCCCGGTACCAGAAGCTGAGGCCGGGGCCGTCGTGCAGCAGCTTTCCGCCGCGGTGGTGGCGGATGTGCGCGGTGGGCGCACCGCGCAGATGGCGCCAGCCGAGGCGCCGGGTGATGTCGACCATGGAGCCTGTCCCCTCTTTCTCGTCACGGCGACGATAAAGGCTCGCGCGGCTTGTCGTCAACAGGACGAGAAGAAGTCGTCGGCAAGGAGGGGGTGAACGCGGCTCCCTTTGGTCAGGATGGAGGCATGGGACTGCATGTCGACTCCGAGGCCGGGCGGCTGCGCCGCGTCATCCTTCACCGGCCCGATCTGGAGCTCAAAAGGCTCACCCCCAGCAACAAGGACGCCCTGCTCTTCGACGACGTGCTCTGGGTGCGCCGGGCGCGCGCCGAGCACGACGGGTTCGCGGACGTGCTGCGCGACCGCGGGGTCGAGGTCCACCTGTTCGGCGACCTGCTCACCGAGGCCCTGGAGATCCCGGAGGCCCGGCGGCTCGTCCTCGACCGGGTCTTCGACGAGAAGGAGTACGGGGTGCTCGCCACCGACCACCTCCGTGCGGCCTTCGAAGGGCTGCCCTCGCCCGAGCTCGCCGAGGCGCTCGTCGGCGGGATGACCAAGCGCGAGTTCCTGGACGCGCACGCCGAGCCGATCTCGGTGCGCTTCCACGTGATGGAGCTCGACGACTTCCTCCTCGCACCGCTGCCCAACCACCTGTTCACACGTGACACGTCCGCCTGGATCTACGACGGCGTCTCCGTCAACGCGATGCGCTGGCCCGCCCGGCAGCGCGAGACCGTGCACTTCGAGGCGATCTACCGGCACCACCCGCTCTTCCGGGACGAGGACTTCCACGTCTGGTCCGAGGGGCAGGCCGACTACCCGTCCACCATCGAGGGCGGGGACGTCCTGGTCATCGGCAGGGGCGCGGTCCTCATCGGCATGAGCGAGCGCACCACCCCGCAGGCCGTCGAGATGCTCGCCCACAAGCTGTTCGCCGCCGGATCGGCCCGCACGATCGTCGCCCTCGACATGCCCAAGAGGCGGGCCCTGATGCACCTCGACACCGTGATGACCCAGGTCGACGGCGACGTCTTCACCCAGTACGCCGGGCTCGGCATGCTCCGCTCCTACACGATCGAACCGGGCGCCGGCGACAAGGAGCTGAAGGTCACCGACCATCCGCCGGAGCACATGCACCGCGCGATCGCCGCCGCTCTCGGCCTCAGCGAGATCCGCGTGCTGACCGCCACCCAGGACGTCCACTCCGCCGAACGGGAGCAGTGGGACGACGGCTGCAACGTGCTGGCGGTCGAGCCCGGCGTCGTCGTCGCCTATGAACGCAACGCGACCACCAACACGCATCTGCGCAAGCAGGGCGTCGAGGTGATAGAGATCCCCGGCAGCGAGCTGGGCCGGGGGAGGGGCGGGCCGCGCTGCATGAGCTGCCCCATCGAGCGCGACGCCGTCTAGGCGGACGGGGCGGTCGTGACGGCCGTGCGGGGTGGGCGCCGTATATTAATTCTAAAGGTCGTATAGACTTCCACCATCTTTGTTCCCCGCACCTCTGGAGCGCCCCCATGGCGACTGTCCCGACCGCCCTCGCCGGCCGCCACTTCCTCAAGGAGCTCGACTTCACCGGGCAGGAGTTCCTCGGGCTCGTGGAGCTGGCCGCCGAGCTGAAGGCGGCCAAGAAGGCCGGGGACGAGGCCCAGTACCTGCGCGGCCGGAACATCGCGCTGATCTTCGAGAAGACGTCGACGCGCACCCGCTGCGCCTTCGAGGTCGCCGCCGCCGACCAGGGCGCCTCCACGACCTACCTGGACCCCACGGGCTCCCAGATCGGCCACAAGGAGTCCGTGAAGGACACCGCGCGCGTCCTCGGGCGGATGTACGACGGGATCGAGTACCGGGGGGACAGTCAGGCCAAGGTCGAGGAGCTGGCCGCCTGCGCGGGCGTGCCCGTCTTCAACGGCCTCACCGACGACTGGCACCCCACCCAGATGCTGGCCGACGTGCTCACCATGACCGAGCACTCCGCCAAGCCCGTCCCCGGCATCGCGTTCGCCTACCTGGGCGACGCCCGCTTCAACATGGGCAACTCCTACCTGATCACCGGCGCCCTGCTGGGCATGGACGTCCGGATCGTCGCCCCGCAGGCGTACTGGCCCGCCCCGGCGGTCGTCGAGCGGGCCCAGGAGCTCGCCGCGGTCAGCGGCGCCCGCGTCACCCTCACCGAGAAGATCGACGAGGGCGTCCTCGGTGCCGACTTCGTCGCCACCGACGTCTGGGTGTCCATGGGGGAGCCGAAGGAGGTCTGGGACGAGCGGATCGCCGCCCTCGGCCCCTACGCGGTGACCATGGACGTGCTGCGGGCCACCGGCAATCCGGACGTGAAGTTCCTGCACTGCCTGCCGGCCTTCCACGACCTCGGCACGAAGGTCGGCCAGGAGATCTTCGAGTCGCACGGCCTGACGTCCCTGGAGGTCACCGACGAGGTCTTCGAGTCGGAGCACTCGGTGGTCTTCGACGAGGCGGAGAACCGCCTGCACACGATCAAGGCGGTCCTGGTGGCGACGCTGGCCTGAGCCGTCCTCACTGGTGCGGCCGGCGCTGGGCGGGCACGACCGCCAGCCGGAACCAGACCGCCTTGCCGGACGCCGTCGGGCGGTGGCCGCACGACGAGCTGAGCGCGCGGATCAGCAGCAGGCCCCGGCCGTGCTCCTGCCACGGGTCGGGCTCCTCCACCATGGGCCGCGTCAGCTGGCCCGGCGGCGCCGGGTCCGGGTCGTGGACCTCGACCTGGCAGCCCGACGGGTGCAGATCCACCACCAGCTCTATCGGGCTGTCCCCGGGTGTGTGCTCCACGGCGTTCGCGACCAGCTCCGCCGTGAGCAACTCCGCGGTGTCGCTGTCCGCGGCGTGCTCGACATCCGCCAGCGCCGAACGGACCAGGGCGCGCGCGACCGGCACGGCCGCGGCGGAGTGCGGCAGTGCGACGCGCCAGGAGGTGGAGGACGGGGGGCGATCGTGCAAGGTGGATCCGTTCATGAGCAGGCTGTCCTGCCTTCAACCTTATGAATGGTACGGCGCCGTCTCTCCGGGCGTCCGGCGGGCACCGTTCGGGGCCGTCGCCCCGACTGCTGGGCGGCATACCCAGGCCGGCGCCCGCCCCCGCCCGGGGTGCCCCGTCGTTACCCGCGCGTCGACGAGTCGTGACGGATGTGACAGCCGCGGGTCATGGCCCGGAGTCGCGGAGCGCGCCTGAGGGTCGCCGAGCGTGCCGGAGCGCTATCGCGTGGTCGTGACGGCGGTCAAAGACAGGTGATAACTTCGGAGAGAGCTCGAAGGGGTGAGCTCGCCGAGGCAGTGCCCGCCGTCCGCCCTGGGGAGGCCGCACGTCATGAGTCCCTTCACCGGCTCCGCCGCCCGCACCTCCGACTGGGAGCATCTGCGGGTCGAGCACGCCGACGGAGTCGCCACCGTCACCCTGGCCCGCCCCGAGAAGCTCAACGCGCTCACCTTCGGCGCCTACGCCGACCTGCGCGATCTGCTCGCCGAACTGTCCCGGGAGCGGGCGGTACGCGCCCTCGTCCTGGCCGGCGAGGGCCGCGGCTTCTGCTCCGGTGGCGACGTCGACGACATCATCGGCGCGACCCTGTCCATGGACACCGCCCAGCTCCTCGACTTCAACCGCATGACCGGACAGGTCGTCCGGGCCGTACGCGAGTGCCCGTTCCCGGTGATCGCGGCCCTGCACGGGGTGGCCGCCGGCGCCGGCGCCGTCCTCGCGCTCGCCGCCGACTTCCGGGTCGCCGACCCCAGCGTCCGGTTCGCCTTCCTCTTCACCCGGGTCGGCCTCTCCGGCGGCGACATGGGCGCCGCCTATCTGCTGCCCCGCGTCGTCGGGCTCGGCCACGCCACCCGGCTGCTCATGCTCGGCGAGCAGGTCCGCGCCCCCGAGGCCGAGCGGATCGGCCTGATCAGCGAGCTGACCGAGGAAGGGCGGGCCGACGAGGCCGCCCAGGCCCTGGCCCGCCGCCTGGCCGACGGCCCCGCCCTCGCGTACGCCCAGACCAAGGCGCTCCTCACGGCCGAGCTGGACATGCCGCTCGCGGCGGCCGTCGAGATGGACGCCTCGACCCAGGCCCTCCTCATGAACGGCGAGGACTACGCCGAGTTCCACGCCGCCTTCACCGAGAAGCGGCCCCCCAAGTGGCGGGGGCGGTGACCATGGCCGTCCCGGACAGCCCCCTGCGCGTCGCCGTCGTCGGCGGCGGCCCCGGCGGCCTCTACGCGGCGGCGCTCCTCAAGCGCCTCGACCCCGCGCGCCAGGTGACCGTCTGGGAGCGCAACGCCCCCGACGACACCTTCGGCTTCGGCGTGGTCCTCTCCGACGAGACCCTCGGCGGCATCGAGCACGCCGACCCCGTGGTGCACACCGCCCTCCAGGAGCACTTCGTCCGCTGGGACGACATCGACATCGTGCGCGCCGGCACCCGCCAGACCTCCGGCGGGCACGGCTTCGCCGCCCTCGGCAGGAAACGCCTCCTGCAGATCCTGCACGACCGGTGCCGCGACCTCGGCGTGGAACTCCGGTTCCGCTCAAAGGCCCCGGACGTGGACCGGCTGGCCGCGACCCATGACCTCGTCGTCGCCGCGGACGGTGTGCACAGCACCATCCGCGACACCTACAGCCATGTGTTCCGCCCCCATGTGGCCACCCACCGCTGCCGCTACATCTGGCTGGCCGCCGACTTCGCCTTCGACGCCTTCCGCTTCGAGATCGCCGAGACCGAGCACGGCGTGATGCAGCTGCACGGCTACCCCTACGCCGCCGACGCGTCCACCGTCATCGTCGAGATGCGCGAAGAGGTGTGGCGGGCCGCCGGCTTCGACGAACTCGACGAGGAGGAGTCCCTCGCGCGCTGCGCCAAGATCTTCGCCGACGCCCTCGGCGGACGCCCCCTGAAGTCCAACAAGTCGGCCTGGACCGGCTTCCGCACCGTCGTCAACGAGCACTGGTCGCACGGCAACGTCGTCCTCCTCGGAGACGCCGCCCACACCGCCCACTTCTCCATCGGCTCCGGCACCAAACTCGCCGTCGAGGACGCCCTCGCGCTCGCCGCCTGCCTGACCGAACAACCCGACGTCACCGGCGCGCTCGCCGTCTACGAGGCGGAACGCAAGCCCGTCGTCGCCTCCACGCAGCGCGCCGCCCGCGCCAGCCTCGAATGGTTCGAGAACATCGGCCTCTACCTCGACCAGCCGCCTCGCCAATTCGCGTTCAACCTGCTCACCCGCAGCCGCCGCGTCACCCACGACAACCTGCGGCTGCGCGACGCGTCCTTCACCGAGGCCGTGGAACGCGACTTCGGCTGCCCGCCCGGCACGCCCCCCATGTTCACCCCGTTCCGGCTGCGCGGACTGACCCTGCGCAACCGGGTCGTGGTGTCCCCGATGGACATGTACTCCGCGACCGACGGGGTCCCCGGCGACTTCCACCTCGTCCACCTCGGCGCCCGCGCCCTCGGCGGCGCCGGCCTGGTGATGACCGAGATGGTGTGCGTCAGCCCCGAGGGGCGCATCACCCCCGGCTGCGCGGGCCTCTACACCAGCAGGCAGGCCGAGGCGTGGAAACGCGTCGTACGGTTCGTGCACAGCCAGGCACCCGGCACCGCCATCGGCGTGCAGCTCGGCCACAGCGGCCGCAAGGGCTCGACCAAGCTGATGTGGGAGGGCATGGACGAGCCGCTGGAGGAGGGCGACTGGCCGCTCGTCGCCGCCTCCCCGATCCCGTACCGGCCGGACTCCCGGACGCCGCGCGAGCTCACCCGCTCCCAGCTCACCGACATCCGCGAGCAGTTCACGGCCGCCGCCTGGCGGGCCGCCCGCGCCGGCTTCGACCTCCTCGAACTGCACTGTGCGCACGGCTACCTGCTCTCCGGCTTCCTCTCCCCGCTCACCAACCGGCGCACGGACGCCTACGGCGGCTCCCTCGACCGCCGGCTCCGCTTCCCGCTGGAGGTCTTCGACGCCGTGCGCGCCGTCTGGCCCGAGGAGCGGCCCATGACCGTCCGCATCTCCGCCACCGACTGGGCCGAGGGCGGCACGAGCGCCGAGGACGCCGTGGACATCGCCCGCGCCTTCGCCGAGCACGGCGCCGACGCCATCGACGTCTCCACCGGCCAGGTCGTCGCCGACGAACGGCCCGAGTTCGGACGGTCCTACCAGACGCCGTACGCCGACCGGATCCGGCACGCCACCGGCCGCCCGGTGATCGCCGTCGGCGCCATCTCGTCCTGGGACGACGTCAACTCCCTGATCCTCGCCGGCCGCACCGACCTGTGCGCCCTCGCCCGGCCCCACCTCTACGACCCGCACTGGACCCTGCACGCCGCCGCCGAGCAGGCGTACGACGGTCCGGGCGCCGTCTGGCCGGCCCCCTACCGGGCGGGCAGCCGCCGCCCGCAGACCGGACGCACCGACGCCCCGAAACCCCGCCTCACCCTCGGCGGCTGAACACCGCCGGGAGCCTCACGGACCGGCGTACGCTGCGCCGAACCGTCCGAGCCCCCGCGTCACAGACCGGCGTACACGGCCCTCGCGTCAGAGACCGGCGTACACGGCCCCCGCGTCACAGACCGGCGTACGTGGCCCCCGCGTCGCGCAGTCGCTCATGCAGCCCGCGGAAGACGGCGGCCGACCGCGCGCCCGGCCAGCCCGGCGGCAGCAGCGGCGCGGGCAGCCCCGGATCGGTGTACGGCAGGTGCCGCCAGGAGTCCAGGGCGAGCAGATAGTCGCGGTACGCCTCCTCCGGATCGGTGTCCGCCCGCCGCTCCCAGGCGTGCAGCACGCGCGCGTGCCGGTCGAGGAACGCCTCGTGCTCCTTGGCGATCGCGGCCAGGTCCCACCAGCGGGTGACGGCCTCGGCGGTCGGCGAGAAACCGAGGTGCTCCCCGCGGAAGAAGTCCACGTACGGGTCGAGACGCAGCCGCTCCAGACTGTGCCGGGCCTCCTCATGGAGCCGGGCGGGCGCGATCCACACACCCGGCGCCGCCGTGCCGAAGCCCAGCCCGGCCAGCCGGGAGCGCAGGACGTGCCGTTTCTGCCGCTCCGACTCCGGCACCGAGAACACCGCGAGCACCCAGCCCTCGTCCTCGGGCGGTGCCGTGGCGTAGATACGGCGGTCGCCGTCCTCCAGCAACTGGCGTGCCTCGGGCGACAGTTCGTATCCCGCCGCGCCCCGGTCCGTCCGGGCCGGCAGCAGCAGGCCGCGCCGCTTCAGCCGGGACACCGACGAGCGGACGGAGGGCGCGTCGACGCCCACCGCCGCCAGCAGTCTGATCAGCTCGGCCACGGGTACCGGGCCGGGCATGTGGCGGCCGTAGGCGCCGTAGAGCGTGACGATGAGAGACCGTGGTGCATGCTGGTCGGACACGTTGATCATCTTAGGTCGTGCGGATCACTGCCGGTCGCCGGGCCGGTCGCCGGCACCGCGCAGCCGGAACCGCTGGAGCTTGCCCGTCGCGGTGCGCGGCAGCGCGTCCAGGAAGACGATCTCCCGCGGGCACTTGTACGGCGCCAACTCGGCCTTGACGAACGCGCGCAGCGCCTCCGCGTCCGGGCGCGCCCCCTCCCTGACCACGGCGTACGCCACGACGACCTGGCCGCGTGCCTCGTCGGCACGCCCCACGACCGCCGTCTCCAGCACGTCCGGGTGCCGCAGCAGGGCCTCCTCGACCTCCGGGCCCGCGACGTTGTACCCGGCTGAGATGATCATGTCGTCGGCGCGCGCGACGTACCGGAAGTAGCCGTCGCCGTCGCGGACATACGTGTCGCCCGTGACGTTCCAGCCGTGGCGCACATATTCGCGCTGGCGGGGGTCGCCGAGATAACGGCAGCCCACCGGCCCGCGCACGGCCAGCAGCCCCGGTTCCCCGTCCGGCACCTCCCGGCCCTCGGCGTCGACGACGCGCGCCTGCCAGCCGGGCACGGCGACCCCGGTCGTCCCGGGCCTGATCCGCTCGTCGGCCGCCGAGATGAAGATGTGCAGCAGTTCGGTGGCGCCGATGCCGTTGATGATCCGCAGTCCGGTCCGCTCGTGCCAGGCCCGCCAGGTGGCGGCGGGCAGGTTCTCGCCCGCGGAGACACAGCGCCGCAACGAGGAGACGTCGTGCCCGTCGAGCGCGTCGAGCATCGCCCGGTACGCGGTCGGAGCGGTGAACAGCACGGACACCCGGTGCTCGGCGATCGCCGGCAACAACTGCTGGGGCCCCGCCTGTTCCAGCAGCAGGGCACTGGCGCCCGCCCGCATCGGGAAGACCACGAGCCCGCCCAGCCCGAACGTGAACCCCAGCGGGGGACTGCCCGCGAAGACGTCGTCCTCATGGGGCCGGAGCACATGGGCGGAGAAGGTGTCGGCGATCGCGAGCACATCCCGGTGGAAGTGCAGACAGCCCTTGGGCCGTCCGGTGGTCCCGGAGGTGAAGGCGATGAGCGCGACGTCGTCGGCGGCGGTGTCGGCGGCCCGGTACGGCGTGTCGGGCGCGGGCCGGCGCAGCAGGTCGTCGGGGCCGTCACCGCCGTAGGTCGTGATGCGCAGCCCCGGCACCTCGGCCTTGGCGAGGTCGTCGACGGCCCGGACGTCGCACAGCGCGTGCCGGACCTCGGCGATCTCGCACATGGTCCGCAGCTCGTGCGGCCGCTGCTGGGCCAGCACCGTGACGGCCACCGCGCCCGCCTTGAGCACCGCCAGCCAGCACGCCGCGAGCCAGGGCGTGGTGGGGCCGCGCAACAGGACCCGGTTGCCGGGTATGACCCCGAGCTCCCCGGTGAGCACATGGGCGATGCGGTCGACACGGGCGCGCAGTGTGGCGTACGTCCATGGGGCGCCGGCCGGGGTGTGGAACACGGGCCGGTCGCCGTCGGGCCCCGCCAGCAGTTCCGCGGCGGCGTTGAGCCGGTCGGGGTAGTGCAGCCCCGGCAGGTCGAAGACGAGCTCCGGCCACTGGTCGGGCGGGGGCAGATGGTCCCGGGCGAAGGTGTCGACGTGCGCGGAGCGGTGCAGACCGGCCATGGCGGTTTCGCCCCCCTTGCCTCGTGGGCTTCGTGTGGGCTCGCACCAGGAGCGTATCGTGTTGGTGACGGCAGTCAATGGGGCGCGATATCGTCGAGGGGCCCGTCGAGAAGGTTCGTCGGGGCCCGTCGAGAACGGTCCGCCGGGGGCGGCCCGCAGGAGGTCGGCAATGCCCGCATTCTCGCTCGATCCACCCCAGACCGCTTGGTGCGCCGAGCTGCGCACCCTCGCCGACGAACGGCTGCGCCCCCTCGCGGAGAAGGGCGAACCCGGGCACGTCAACCGCGCGCTCGTCGCCGAACTGGGGCAGCTCGGGCTGCTGGAGCGCCTGTTCACCTCCGGCGCCGTCGACCTGTGTCTGATGCGCGAGTCCCTCGCCTACGCCTGTACCGAGGCCGAGACCGCGCTCGCCCTCCAGGGTCTGGGCGCCCACCCCGTGCACGCCCACGGCACTCAGGCCCAACGGGACCGCTGGCTGCCCCGCGTGGCCGAGGGCACCGCGATCGCCGCCTTCGCCCTGAGCGAGCCGGCGGCCGGCTCGGACGCGGCGGCCCTGGAACTACGGGCTGAGGAAGGGCCGGTGACGGAGACGCCCCCGGCTGCGCCCCCACCATCCGCCGAGCCCGACGGCGCCGCCCGCTGGCGGCTCACCGGCGAGAAGTGCTGGATCTCCAACGCCCCCGAGGCCGACTTCTACACCGTCTTCGCCCGCACCACGCCGGGCGCCGGCGCTCGCGGTGTCACCGCCTTCCTGGTCCCCGCGGACCGCCCCGGCCTCGGCGGGACGAGCCTCGACATGCTGTCCCCGCACCCCATCGGCGCCCTCACCTTCGACGCCGTGCCCGTCACCGCCGACGACGTGCTCGGCGAGGTCGACCGCGGCTTCCGGGTCGCCATGGGCACCCTCAACCTGTTCCGGCCCAGCGTCGGCGCCTTCGCCGTCGGCATGGCCCGCGCCGCCCTCGACGCGACGCTCGCCCACACCGCGGAACGGGACGCCTTCGGCGGGAAGTTGAAGGACCTCCAGACCGTCGCCCACCAGGTCGCCGAGATGGCCCTGCGCACCGAGGCGGCCCGCCTCATGGTGTACGCGGCGGCCACGGCGTACGACGAGGGTGCCGAGGACGTCCCGAAGCGGGCGGCGATGGCGAAACTCCTCGCCACCGAGACCGCGCAGTACGTCGTCGACCAGGCCGTCCAGCTGCACGGCGCCCGCGCCCTGCGCCGCGGCCACCTGCTCGAACACCTCTACCGCGAGGTGCGCGCCCCCCGCGTCTACGAGGGCGCCAGCGAGGTGCAGCGCGGCATCATCGCCAAGGAGATCTACGCCTGCGAGGAGGCCGTCCGGTGACCGCCGAGCGCGTGAACCCGCCCGACCTGTCCCCGCCCACGGGCTTCTCGCACGCGGTCGTCGCCACCGGCTCACGGGTGGTGTTCCTGGCCGGCCAGACCGCGCTCGACGCCGACGGGAAGGTGACCGGACGGACGCTGCCGGAGCAGTTCGAGCGGGCGCTCGCCAATCTCCTGACGGCGCTCGCGGCGTCCGGCGGCACCCCGGCCGACCTCGCCCGCGTCACCGTGTACGCCACCGACGTGGCGGCCTACCGCGACCAGGCCCGGGAACTGGGCCGCGTCTGGCGGCGCCTGGCCGGACGCGACTACCCGGCGATGGCGGTCGTCGAGGTCGTCCGGCTGTGGGACGAGCGGGCACTGGTGGAGCTGGACGGCTTCGCCGTCCTGCCGTAACCGGCGTCCTCCTCCGGGACCGCGTTGATCCGTCGGCTCACGCCGCCTGCGCCAGGCGGGCGGCCGGCACCCGGTGCGGCGCCACCACACTGCCGTCGGGCAGCAGCGCACCGCTGTCGTCGAACACGATCGAGCCGTCGCACAACAGGCTCCAGCCCTGCTCGGGGTGTGCCGCGACCACATGGGCGGCAGGGACGTGTGCCGCGACCACATGTGCGGAGCCAACCTGGGCGGACGGGCACGAGGACCGGTGGGAACACATGGCGCACCTCCACATGGACCGGACGAGCCGTGGGGGCCGTCCGTGTGGTTCGACCATGCTCCCGTCGCGCCCGCCCCGGAACGGCCCGTCGCGAACCGTGACACCCCGCGGACAACTCCCTGACCGCCCCGCGACGGTCGGGGCGGACTCGCCACCGAAGGGGTGACGATCACGTCCCCGGACCCCCTCGCCGGGTACGAGTGGAACGCCCCACTCCGCCCACCGGGAGGTCATCCCATGCCCCTGCGCCCCGCGCTCGCCGCCACCGCCGGCGCCGTCCTGCTCCTGCTGGCCGCCGCTCCCTCGGCCCCCGCCGCCGACACCGACTCCACCACCGAGGTGACGGAGTCCGTGACCGTCGACAAGAAGATCCGCCTGGCCGCCGACGGCACCGTCACGGTGTCGGGCACCTACCGCTGCGCCGACGCCGAGGGCCCCGTCTTCGTCAGCGCCTCCGTGGCCCAGCGGAAGTCCGGCACCCGCCACGCCATCGGCGGCACCCTCGCCGAGTGCGACGGCAAGAAGCACCGCTGGGTGAACGAGGGCACCCCCACCCCGTCCACGCTCAGGGCCGGCAAGGCGGACGTCGAGGCCACCCTCGTCGAGCTGCGCCCCGTGGACGTGCTGGGTGGGCTGTCCCTGCCGTACTTCCACGCGAAGCTGAAGAAGAACGCGACCCTCGTGAAGGCCTGACGGCCACCCGGCCCACGCCCGCGGGGGACCGCCCCGCCGCGCCCCGCCGACCCGGTGGGCGCGGCGCGGGGCGCGGGCCGCGAGGACGCCGGAGAACTCCTCCGCGGACGGGTGAAGCCCGCCCCGTACGGCCGATCGGGTGGCGCCCTGGTCGGCGAGGGGCCTCCCGCGCGCCACCCCGGTCTGAGACGGCGGCCCGAGCGGCGTACCGTCGTCTGTGTGGATTCCTCGGCCGGCCAACTTCTCTCGCGAGCGGCACAGGAGCTCGGGCGGCGCGCCGGCGAGCTCTCCGCCGAGGTGGAGCAGTGCCTGCGGCGCGAACTTCCGGCCCTCTACGAAGCGCCCGACGTCGCCCGCGCCATGTCCCAGAACATCTTCGACCACGTCACCACCGCGCTCTCCGTCCTCGAACGTCAGATCGAACCGAGCCGGATCGAATTGCCGGCCGCCGACACCGCCCACTCCCTGGGACTGGCCCGCCACGGCACCCCGCTGAGCGCCGTCCTGCGCGCGTTCCGCCTGGCCCAGGCCATCGTCAACGACCGGCTCCTGGAAGAGCTGCCCCGGCTCAGCGGCGACGCCCAGCAGGTCAGCGCGGCGGCCCGGGCGCTGACCACCGTGTCGACCATCTACGTGGACCGCGTCTCCGAACAGGGCGTGGAGGCGTTCCAGGAGGAACGGGACCGCCGGCTGCGCTGGCGGTCGAGGCTGGTGAACGAGGCGAGCATGCGCATCGGGACCACCCTCGACATCGATCGCACCGTGCAGGAACTGGCCGACCTCGCCGCCGAACGCCTCGCCGACCTCGTCACCGTGGACCTCCTCGACCCCCTGCTGCGCGGGGAGGACGCCGTCGTGCAGAGGCCCTTCCTGCTCCGCCGGATGGCCCAGGTGCCCGCGGACGCCGAGGGCTCCGAACCGGACGTCCGGCCGCAGGAGGTCCACCATTGCCGTGACGGCTCCCCCACCGAGCGTGCCCTGGTCACCGGGCGGCCCTCCCGGCACCAGCACGACCGGTCCCAGGACCCGCGCAGCATCCACTCCACGCTGGTGGTGCCGCTGCGCGCCCGGGGCACCACGCTGGGTCTCGCCGAGTTCCACCGCTGCTCCACCCCCGCCCGCTACGACGACGAGGACCTCCTCATCGCCGAGGAGATCGCCGCCCGGGCCGCGGTCGCCGTCGACAACGCCCGCCGGTACACCCATGCCCGCTCCACCGCCCTCACGCTCCAGCGCAGCCTCCTCCCGCGCAACGCGCCCGAGCAGTCGGCCGTGGACGTCGCCTACCGCTACCTGCCGGCCGGCTCGGACGCCGGGGTCGGCGGCGACTGGTACGACGTCATCCCGCTGTCCGGCGCGCGGGTGGCCCTCGTCGTCGGGGACGTGGTCGGCCACGGCATCCGTGCCGCCGCCACCATGGGCCGGCTGCGGACCGCGGTACGCACCCTGGCCGACATCGACCTGCCGCCCGACGAACTCCTCACCCATCTGAACGACGTCGTGCTGCGGCTGTCCGCCGAGGAGTCCGGCGACCAGGACGGTCCAACCGACGGCGACATCGGCGCCACCTGCCTGTACGCGGTCTACGACCCCGTCTCCCGTCGCTGCACCCTCGCCCGGGCCGGCCATGTGCCCCCGGCCGTGGTGGTGTGCGACGGCCAGGCGGAACTCCTCGACCTGCCGCCCGGCCCGCCGCTGGGCCTCGGCGGCCTGCCGTTCGAGACGGTCGAGATCGATCTGCCGGAGGGCAGCCTCATCGCCCTCTACACCGACGGCCTGATCGAGGCCAGGGCGCACGACATCGAGGGCGGGCTCGCCGCCCTCCGGGAGGTTCTCGCCCGGCCCGCGCCCAGCCTGGACGCGGCCTGCGACACCGTCCTGTCGGCCCTGCTGCCCTCCACCAAGCCGGACGACGACATCGTCCTGCTCCTCGCCCGCACCCACGCCCTCGGGGACGACCGCGTCGCCACCTGGGACCTCGAGCCCGATCCCGCGGAAGTCGCCCGCGCGCGCGGCGCCGTCTCCCGCCAACTCGCCGCCTGGGGACTCGGCGACATCGACTTCATCGCCGAACTGGTCGTCAGCGAGCTGGTCACCAACGCCATCCGCTACGGCCGCCCCCCGATCAGCCTGCGCCTCATCCACGACCGGGGCCTGCTGCTGGAGGTCTCCGACGCCAGCAGCACCACCCCGCACCTGCGCCGCGCGCGCGTCTTCGACGAGGGCGGCCGCGGCCTGCTCCTGGTCGCCCAACTCGCCGAACAGTGGGGCACCCGCCACGCCCGCCACGGCAAGACGGTCTGGGCCCAGCTGAGCGAAACGGCGGAACTGCCGCCGCCGATCTTGTAGTCGCAGCCGGTCAGCGGCGACGCGACCGTGCCGGGCGCTGGTCACCCAGTGCTGGAAGCGACAAACGACGCAAGCGACACGCGTTGTATGTGCTTCGTGCAGGGGGGCGCGTGACGGGCGGCAGCGGTTCGGGGAGGCGTCTTCGCTCAAATAATTCTCATACGCATCCAAAGAACGCATTTAGGGCGAAAAAGGGGCATGAAGCTCAAAGACGAACTGCCCGTCGATCACCATCTGGCCAGCGTCTACCGGTACGGCGCAGGCTTCTGCGGCGTCGTCCTGCTGGTCTTCGCGGGACTCGGCTTCGCCGACGCGCTGAGCCCGTTCGACACGGCCGGCGACACGATCGTCGGCATGACCACCAACGTCGCCCTCAGCGTCATCTCCACCGTCGTCGGTCTCGCGCTGCTCGCCGGCGCGGTGGTCGGCGGCAACTTCGCCTCCGTCCTCAACATGACGGTCGGCGCGCTCTTCGTACTGAGCGGCTTCGCGCACGTCTTCGTACTGGACCGTCCCGCCAACATCCTCGACTTCGGCATGACCAACGTGATCTTCAGTTTCGTCATGGGACTGATCATCGCCACGTTCGGGATGTACGGGCGGGTGTCCAGCAAGCTGTCCCACGACAACCCGTACTGGCAGCTCCGGCACCCGAAGCAGGCGGCACGCGAACGCGAGGCGGCCGCCGCCCTCCCGGACCCAGGGTGGGAGCGTCACCTGCTGCCCGCCACGCAGAGTCCCGAGGGCACTGGCGACGGGCGGACGCCCGAATGGCGCCCGCCTACGAGAGGAAAGCGGTGAGCAACGTGACCGAACCACTCAACAGGCCGACTGAGACGCCCCCCGCGGAGGGCTCGATCGCCGAGGCGCACGAAGAACGTCCGGACGGTGGCGTCTGGGAGCACCCGTACTTCTGGCTCGCCCTCGTCCTGATCGGATCCGTGCTCATCGCCGGATTCTTCCTGCTCCGCTTCCTCGATCTGGTGGCACCGGTGTTCTGAGAGCTCTCAGATGTCCCGGAAGATCTCGATCTGCGCCCCGATCAAGTTCAGCCGCTCCGCCAGGTCCTCGTAACCGCGGTTGATGACATACACGTTGCGCAGTACGGACGTGCCGTCCGCCGCCATCATCGCCAGCAGCACGACCACGGCGGGGCGCAGGGCCGGCGGGCACATCATCTCGGCGGCGCGCCAGCGGGTCGGGCCCTCCACCAGAACGCGGTGGGGGTCCAGGAGCTGGAGGCGGCCGCCGAGGCGGTTGAGGTCGGTCAGGTAGATGGCGCGGTTGTCGTAGACCCAGTCGTGGATCAGGGTCTTGCCGGACGCGGCGGCCGCGATGGCCGCGAAGAACGGCACGTTGTCGATGTTCAGGCCGGGGAACGGCATCGGGTGGATCTTGTCGATCGGCGCCTCCAGCTTGGAGGGACGGACCGTCAGGTCGATCAGCCGGGTG
Organism: Streptomyces sp. NPDC056628; assembly: GCF_042792555.1. Taxonomy (NCBI): domain Bacteria; kingdom Bacillati; phylum Actinomycetota; class Actinomycetes; order Kitasatosporales; family Streptomycetaceae; genus Streptomyces; species Streptomyces sp. NPDC056628. Next base: position 34,077 of record NZ_JBHTWG010000033.1, on the reverse strand, counting down.
CGGCCGTTGTCGGCGAAGTACTCGGGGGTGCGGTCGTGGTCGAGGCCCATCTCCTCCAGGACCGCCAGCTCGATCTCCAGGAACTCGATCGGTACCCGGCGCACCGTCAGTTCGGACTCGGTGACCACGGCGGCGGCCAGCAGGCTCATCGCCTCGACCGGGTCCTCGGACGGCGAGTAGTCGACGTCGACGTCGATGGTCGGCACACCGTGCACGCTCAGCGTGGTGGTGCCGATGCCCTCCACCCGGACGCCGAGCGCCTCCAGGAAGAAACAGAGGTCCTGGACCATGTAGTTGGAGGAGGCGTTGCGGATGACGGTGACGCCGTCGTGCCGCGCGGCGGCCAGCAGCGCGTTCTCCGTCACGGTGTCGCCGCGCTCGGTCAGTACGATCGGCCGGTCGGGCCGTACGGACCGGTCGACCATGGCGTGGTACTGACCCTCGGTCGCCGCCACGTCCAGGCCGAAGCGGCGCAGCGCGATCATGTGCGGCTCGATGGTGCGCGTACCGAGGTCGCAACCGCCCGCGTAGGGCAGCTTGAAGTGGTTCATGCGGTGCAGCAGCGGGCCGAGGAACATGATGATCGACCGGGTGCGCACGGCGGCCTCGGCGTCGATCGCGGCCATGTCCAGCTCGGCGGGCGGCACGATCTCCAGGTCGACGCCGCCGTTGATCCAACGGGTGCGCACGCCGATGGAGTTGAGGACCTCGAGGAGGCGGTAGACCTCCTCGATCCGGGCCACCCGGCGCAGCACTGTGCGCCCCCTGTTGAGCAGGGAGGCGCACAGCAGCGCCACACACGCGTTCTTGCTCGTCTTGACGTCGATGGAACCCGACAGCCGACGTCCGCCGACGACCCGGAGATGCATCGGACCGGCGTATCCCAGGGACACGATCTCGCTGTCCAGGGCCTCGCCGATACGGGCGATCATCTCAAGGCTGATGTTCTGGTTGCCGCGCTCGATGCGATTGACGGCGCTCTGAGAGGTGCCGAGCGCCTCGGCGAGCTGCGCCTGTGTCCAGCCACGGTGTTGCCGGGCGTCACGGATGAGCCTGCCGATGCGTACGAGGTAGTCGTCTGCCATGAGGCTGAGGCTATCTCACATATGAGATGGCACCCCTCAGGGGGGTCCATTCGGGTGACGGGCCGTCAACGCCCCTTGGCGGAACGGGTGCGCCGCCATCCGAAAGGACCGGGCAAATCCATCGATGTCGTACGACGTCCGGTGCTGCTGTGGGTGTGTCGCGGGCCGTTCTTGCCGCCCGTGGTGATGGACCAGGAGCGGCGGTTGATGTTCAGCCGTACGCCCGGAAGGATCTGGAAGCTCTTGCGGAACGTGAGGGGCATGCGCGCCTCCCTTTCCAGTCGGTCTTCAGTCGGTCAGGTGTTCACCCGCTTACCCCGACTTGGCGCGCTAAGGCATGCCCGGTTCGGTTCCATGGAGAAGCGCACGGGAAGGGCCCGGTACGACGCGCCGTGCGTCGTACCGGGCCCTTCGCGGGTCCGTCCCCTGGTGCCGGTCGGTCCCTGCCGGTCAGTCCGTGCCGGACTCCATCGCGGCGCGGTCCAGCAGCGCGTCCTCCTCGGACACCTCGCCGCGCGAGGCGATCGCCTCGGCGCCGCCCTCGGGCAGCTCCGGCATGGTGCCGATGAGGCCGGTCGCGGCGGCCTGGGAGGCGCCGATGGTGGGGCTGCCGGTGCCGATCAGACCGAGGCCGACGTACTGCTCCAGCTTGGCGCGGGAGTCGGCGATGTCGAGGTTGCGCATGGTCAGCTGGCCGATGCGGTCGACGGGGCCGAAGGCGGAGTCCTCGGTGCGCTCCATGGAGAGCTTGTCCGGGTGGTAGGAGAACGCGGGGCCCGTGGTGTCGAGGATCGAGTAGTCCTCGCCGCGCCGCAGCCGCAGCGTCACCTCGCCGGTGATCGCGGCGCCGACCCAGCGCTGGAGCGACTCGCGGATCATCAGTGCCTGCGGGTCCAGCCAGCGGCCCTCGTACATCAGCCGGCCGAGCCGCCGGCCCTCGCTGTGGTACTGGGCGAGGGTGTCCTCGTTGTGGATCGCGTTGACCAGCCGCTCGTACGCGGCGTGCAGCAGGGCCATGCCCGGCGCCTCGTAGACGCCGCGGCTCTTGGCCTCGATGATCCGGTTCTCGATCTGGTCGGACATGCCCAGGCCGTGGCGGCCGCCGATGGCGTTGGCCTCCATCACCAGGTCGACGGCGGAGGCGAACTCCTTGCCGTTGACGGTGACCGGGCGGCCCTGCTCGAAGCCGATCGTCACGTCCTCGGTCGCGATGTCGACCGACGGGTCCCAGAACCGGACGCCCATGATCGGCTCGACGGTCTCGATGCCGGTGTCCAGGTGCTCCAGAGTCTTGGCCTCGTGGGTGGCGCCCCAGATGTTGGCGTCGGTGGAGTACGCCTTCTCCGTGGCGTCCCGGTACGGCAGGCCGTGGGCGACCAGCCACTCCGACATCTCCTTGCGGCCGCCGAGCTCGGTCACGAAGTCCGCGTCCAGCCAGGGCTTGTAGATCCGCAGGTGCGGGTTGGCGAGCAGGCCGTAGCGGTAGAACCGCTCGATGTCGTTGCCCTTGTAGGTCGAGCCGTCGCCCCAGATCTGGACGTCGTCCTCCAGCATCGCCCGCACCAGCAGGGTGCCGGTGACGGCGCGGCCCAGCGGCGTCGTGTTGAAGTACGCGCGCCCGCCGGAGCGGATGTGGAACGCGCCGCAGGTGAGCGCGGCCAGCCCCTCCTCGACGAGGGCCGCGCGGCAGTCGACCAGACGCGCGACCTCGGCGCCGTAGGCCTTGGCGCGGCCGGGCACCGAGGCGATGTCGGGCTCGTCGTACTGGCCGATGTCGGCGGTGTAGGTGCACGGGACGGCGCCCTTGTCGCGCATCCAGGCGACCGCGACCGAGGTGTCGAGACCGCCGGAGAAGGCGATGCCGACCCGTTCGCCGGTGGGCAGGGAGGTGAGGACCTTGGACATAGGAAGAGTATGCATCATCTCGCATGGTCATGCAATGAGGGCCCGCGTGACTCCGGGTGTACGGGCTCGCCGCACCCCAGGGCATGACCATCCGGGCCCCATGTACTAGAGTTATCTCGACATCGAGATATCTGCCGAGGTGCACCGCAGCCGCGCGGCGCGGCCGTCCGTACGGTAAGGGTTACCTAAGTTAGCCCTACCTTAGTGGATCGGCCGACAGGTCGTCGCGGCAGGATCGTGGTGGTACGCGCACATCAATGAAGGAGACTGTCGTGTCGGCGAACAGCTTCGACGCCCGCAGCACGCTGCAGGTGGGCGACGAGTCGTACGAGATCTTCCGGCTGGACAAGGTCGAGGGCTCCGCGCGCCTCCCTTACAGCCTGAAGGTGCTGCTGGAGAACCTCCTCCGCACCGAGGACGGCGCGAACATCACCGCCGACCACATCCGCGCCCTGGGCGGCTGGGACTCCCAGGCCCAGCCGTCGCAGGAGATCCAGTTCACGCCGGCCCGCGTGATCATGCAGGACTTCACCGGCGTGCCCTGTGTCGTGGACCTCGCGACCATGCGTGAGGCCGTCAAGGCCCTCGGTGGCGACCCGTCGAAGGTCAACCCGCTCTCGCCGGCCGAGATGGTCATCGACCACTCCGTCATCGCCGACAAGTTCGGCACGTCCGACGCCTTCAAGCAGAACGTCGACCTGGAGTACGGCCGCAACAAGGAGCGCTACCAGTTCCTGCGCTGGGGCCAGACCGCCTTCGACGACTTCAAGGTCGTCCCGCCGGGCACCGGCATCGTCCACCAGGTGAACATCGAGCACCTGGCCCGCACGATCATGGTCCGCGGCGGCCAGGCGTACCCCGACACCCTCGTCGGCACCGACTCGCACACCACCATGGTCAACGGCCTCGGCGTCCTGGGCTGGGGCGTCGGCGGCATCGAGGCCGAGGCCGCCATGCTCGGCCAGCCGGTCTCCATGCTGATCCCGCGCGTCGTCGGCTTCAAGCTGACCGGTGAGCTGCAGCCCGGCACCACCGCCACCGACCTCGTGCTCACCATCACCGAGATGCTCCGCAAGCACGGTGTGGTCGGCAAGTTCGTCGAGTTCTACGGTGAGGGCGTCGCCGCCACCTCCCTGGCCAACCGCGCCACCATCGGCAACATGTCGCCCGAGTTCGGCTCCACCGCCGCGATCTTCCCGATCGACGCCGAGACCATCAACTACCTGAAGCTGACCGGCCGCTCCGAGCAGCAGCTGGCGCTCGTCGAGGCCTACGCCAAGGAGCAGGGCCTCTGGCTGGACCCGAAGGCCGAGCCGGACTTCTCCGAGAAGCTGGAGCTCGACCTCTCCACGGTCGTCCCGTCCATCGCCGGCCCGAAGCGCCCGCAGGACCGCATCGTCCTCGCGAACGCCGCCGAGCAGTTCAAGCAGGACGTCCGCAACTACGTCACCGACGAGTATGAGGCCAGCAAGGAGTCCTTCCCCGGCTCCGACGCCCCGTCGACCATCCCGAACGGCGCCCCGTCCAACCCGGTCACCGTGACCGCCCCCGACGGCTCGACGTACGAGATCGACCACGGTGCCGTGACGGTCGCCGCCATCACCTCCTGCACCAACACCTCCAACCCGTACGTCATGGTCGCCGCCGCGCTCGTCGCGAAGAAGGCCGTGGAGAAGGGCCTGACCCGCAAGCCGTGGGTCAAGACCACCCTCGCCCCGGGTTCGAAGGTCGTCACCGACTACTTCGACAAGGCGGGCCTGACGCCGTACCTCGACAAGGTCGGCTTCAACCTGGTCGGCTACGGCTGCACCACCTGCATCGGCAACTCCGGCCCGCTGCCGGAGGAGGTCTCCAAGGCCGTCAACGACCACGACCTCGCGGTCACCTCGGTCCTCTCCGGCAACCGCAACTTCGAGGGCCGGATCAACCCCGACGTCAAGATGAACTACCTGGCGTCCCCGCCGCTGGTCGTCGCGTACGCCCTCGCGGGCTCCATGAAGGTGGACGTCACCAAGGAGGCCCTGGGCGTCGACCAGGACGGCAACCCGGTCTACCTGAAGGACATCTGGCCCTCCGAGGCCGAGGTCAACGACGTCGTCGCCAACGCCATCGGCGAGGACATGTTCTCCAAGTCCTACCAGGACGTCTTCGCGGGCGACGCCCAGTGGCAGGCCCTGTCGATCCCGACCGGCGACACCTTCGAGTGGGACCCGGAGTCCACCTACGTCCGCAAGCCCCCCTACTTCGAGGGCATGCAGATGGAGCCCGCCCCGGTCACCGACATCACCGGTGCCCGCGTGCTCGCCAAGCTGGGCGACTCGGTCACCACCGACCACATCTCCCCGGCCGGCGCCATCAAGGCCGACACCCCGGCCGGCAAGTACCTCACGGAGCACGGCGTCGAGCGCCGCGACTTCAACAGCTACGGCTCCCGCCGCGGCAACCACGAGGTCATGATCCGCGGTACGTTCGCCAACATCCGCCTGCGCAACCAGATCGCGCCGGGCACCGAGGGCGGCTACACCCGCGACTTCACCCAGGACGGCGGTCCGGTGTCGTTCATCTACGACGCCTCGCGCAACTACATCGAGCAGGACATCCCGCTGGCCATCCTGGCCGGCAAGGAGTACGGCTCCGGCTCGTCCCGCGACTGGGCCGCCAAGGGCACCGCGCTCCTCGGCGTCAAGGCCGTCATCGCCGAGTCGTACGAGCGCATCCACCGCTCGAACCTCATCGGCATGGGCGTCCTGCCGCTGCAGTTCCCCGAGGGCCAGACCGCCGCGACCCTGGGCCTCACCGGCGAGGAGACCTTCTCCTTCACCGGCGTCGAGGAGCTCAACAACGGCACCACGCCGCGCACGGTCAAGGTGACCACCGACACGGGCGTCGAGTTCGACGCGGTCGTCCGCATCGACACCCCCGGTGAGGCCGACTACTACCGCAACGGCGGCATCATGCAGTACGTGCTGCGCAGCCTGCTCCGCAAGTAGGCGGTCCGCGCGCCGCGAGCAAGCGGTACGGCACGGCGGAGGGCCGCATTCCCGGAGACGGGGATGCGGCCCTCCGCCGTACGCTCACCCGGCCTCAGCCGATGGTGACGACCCGCGCCCAGGGCGGCGGGGCGTCCGGCACGTAGTCCGGGTCGTTCTCGTCCACGGCGCGGGCCGGACGCGGGAAGAGCCCGACGACCGTACGGCAGGGCGGCTGCCCGGACGGCCAGGGCGTCTGGCCGTCCGTCAGCGCGACGATCACGTCCGGGCGGGGCCGGGAGCGCAGCGCCCGCGCGAAGCCGGAGCGCAGATCCGTGCCCCCGCCGCCGATCAGCTCGAGGGCCTCCGCGCGGCAGATCGGCACGGCGATCCCGGCCGCCGCGTCGCAGGAGATCACCGAGACCAGATCCCGCCGCCCGCCCACCGCCCGCGCGATCGCCGCCACCTCCAGCAGAGCGCCGCCCAGCTCGGCGTCGCTCACCGAACCCGAGGTGTCGATCACCACGCACACCCGTGGCGGAGTGCGGCGCAGACTCGGCAGCACCACCCCGGGGACGGCGGTCGAGCGCCGGGACGGACGCCGGTAGCTGTGGTTCTCGCCCGCCCCCGGCGCCCCGGCCGCCGACCGCACGGCCGCGCCCAGCAACTGCCGCCACGGCTGCGGCGGATGGAACGCCTCGTCGGCCCACCGCCGCCACCCCTCCGGAGCCTCGCCCGGCCGGCCCTTGATGCCCTCGGCGACCCGGAAACGCACCGCGTCCCGCTGCTGCCGGGTCAGTCCGTCCGCGCCCTCGGGCCCCAGCTCCCACGGCCGTGGCTCGCCGTCGGCGCCGCCGCCGCAGTCCAGCCAGGACAGGTCCGAGGTGAGCCCGGTCATGGAGGACGTCCGCAGGTACTCCTCCATCAGCAGCCCCTCGGGCAGCCCCAGCAGCGACGGCAGCACCGCCCCGGCCGGCCGGAGCAGGCCGTCGCCGTAGATGTCGTCGTTGATCTCGAAGTCGGCGGCGATGTTCCGGCGCAACCGCTCGCCCGGCCCGTACGCCTCGTGCTCGCGCGCGTGGCGCAGGCCGCGCTCATGGTGGTCCCGGAGCAGATGGGAGACCTCGTGCACCCAGACGCCCGCCAGCTCCTCCACCGGCGTGCGGGCCACGAAGCCGGGGGAGACGTAGCAGCGCCAGTGCGCGTCGACCGCCATCGTCGGCACCGAGCGGTCCTCCACCACGTGGAGCGCGAAGAGCGCGGCGGCCAGATAGGGCCGGACCTCCACCGCGTGCAGCCGGGCGGCCATCAGCTTGTCCCGGTCGAGCGGCAGTCCGGGCGGGTGGGCGGAGTCGCGGCGCCCGGCCGGCGCCGTGGGGACCGTGACCCGTACCGGGCGCGGCGGGGAAGGCGGGGGCATCGGCCGCGGCACGGGCCGCGCGGCGTCCGCGATCCCGGTCATCGCCGTCCCTTCGGTGCCCGTGCGACCGCCACCGACCGCTCCACCCGCTCGGACAGGCCGACGACCGAGGCCAGCCGTTCCACCGCCGCCGGGACCTGCCAGTCGTCGCGCCGCACCGCGGCCAGCGCCTTGGCCGGGGCCACCAGCAGATCCGGCGCCCCCGTCTCCAGGGCGCGGACCAGTACCGCCCAGCCCGCCTCCCAGCGCTCCCGCTCCGGGCGGGCCCCCACGGCGGCCACCACCGCCTCCAGCGCGGCCTGCCTGAGGTCGCCGCGCTCGGGCAGCTCGGCCTCGTCCGGGTCGGCCAGCAGCAGCTCCGGGTCCGGCAGGTCCATCCGGTCGAGGTGGGCGAGGAGTTCCAGACCCGGCCCGTCTCCCACCGCGCCCCGCACCAGCAGCGCCAGCACGTCCCGGGACACCCCGGCCGCCGTGCCGAAGGCCAGCAGGGTCAGCGCGGCCTCCCAGCTCCGGGGCGAGGGCCAGGCCCCGCCGCGCCGCGTCTCGCTGCCGGGCAGACGGTGGATCAATGTGGGCCGCGCTTCGAGGAAGCCGCACACCGCGCGCCGGGCCAGCGCCACCGCCTCCGGCAGCCGCTCCGGGTCCAGCCGGGGCAGCTCGGCGCGGGGCCAGACCCCGCCGAGGCCGCGCACCACCACGTCCTTGTCGTGCACCCAGTACAGGTGGACGAACCGGTTGGCCAGCGGCGGGCTCAGCTCCCACCCGTCCGCCGCCGACGCGCGCGGGTTGGCGGCGGCCACGATCCTTACGCCGGGCGGCAGTTGCAGAGCGCCGACCTTCCGCTCCAGTACGACCCTGAGCAGCGCGGCCTGCACGGCCGGGGTCGCGGTGGACAACTCGTCCAGGAAGAGCAGGCCGCGCCCGGCCCGTACGAGCTCCACGGCCCACTGCGGCGGTGCCATCGGCACCCCGCGCACGGCGGGGTCTTCGCCCACGATGGGCAGTCCGGAGAAGTCGGTGGGCTCGTGGACGCTGGCGATCACGGTGGTCAGCGGAAGGTCGAGGGACGCGGCGAGCTGGGTGAGGGCCGCGGTCTTGCCGATGCCCGGTTCGCCCCAGAGCAGGACCGGCAGATCGGCCGCGACGGCGAGGGTGAGCGCTTCGAGCTGCTCGTCGGGGCGCGGCTCGGTGGCCGTGCTCCGTAGGAGCGTCAGAAGGCTCTCGGAGACGGCGAGTCGAGGATCGACGGCGGGCATGAGGGCAGGGGAGGTCATGGGCATCACCAGGTGTGTGGAGAGACAGGTGTGTGGAGAGACGCGTGTGCGGAGAGACGCGTGTGTGGAAACACACTGGGTGGAGAGAGCGGGCAGCCGTCACGGCTGAACGGGAAAGGGGTCAGGCGGCCAGGCCGGTGCGCGGCCGGGTCCGGCTGGCGCGCTTGTGGCGCCAGACGGGAGGGGTCCGCCGGCCGAGTCGGGGCGCGCCCGCGTCGGCCCCGCCACCGGCGGCGGGGTGCTCGGGGACCAGCCCGGAGCGGAACAGCCCGTGTGCGACACGGCGGGCCAAGGCCGACTCCAGCTCCTCCCGGAGCGGCCCGTCCCGCAGCACGGCACCCGGGCCGAGCAGCCCCTCGACGACGGCCAGCGCCCCGCTGACGTCACCGTGGCGCAGCCGCTCCCGGACCGCCGGCAACTGCTCGGGGCTGCGGTGCACGGCGTCGATCGCCCGCAGACAGGCCAGGGGCGGCCCGCCGAGCGCCACCAGCAGTTCCTCCCGGCGCACTTCGGCGGGGTCGTGGTCGACGGCGGTCAGCACCCCGTCGCGCAGCGCGATCCGGTGCACCTCGCCCCGGCACTCCACCCGATGCGGATCGGCGACCTCCGGAACCGGGCGGCTCACCGGTGCCGGACCGGACGCCGGGAGCGCCGCGGCGACCAGCGGATGCAGCCGGTCCGCCGCGATCAGCCCGGCCCGCAGCAGCTCCAGATCCGGCAGGACCCGTGCCGCCGCCTCCGGCAGCACCGGAAGCGCGGCCACATCCCCCGCGGGCAGCGCGAGGGGCCGCACGCCGGGCACATGACTGTCGTCGGGCGCGACGAGTTGCAGTACTGCCCGGTCCCGCGTGCCCAGCCGCACGGTGAACGCCCCACGAGGGCCGAGCCCCTCGGCCCGCAGCAGCAGCTCGGCCTCGGCGGCCCAACTCCTGCTGGCCCAGGGGGAGTCGGGGTCCTCGCCCGCACCGCAGCGGCGGGTCAGCTCGCCACTGCGCCCGGCGTCCCACAGATGCCGGTGCAGATCGAGCCGGAACCGCCGGTCCGGGTGCGGGTGCGGATGGTGCCGCCAGGGGGGCCCGCCGCCGGACTCGTCCCACAGGGACAGCGACATCCGCTGTCCGGCGTCCGCCCACGCCGGCGGCGTACGGACCACGAGGTGCAGGGAGCCCGGATAGCGGGCCAGGGAGAGGCTGAGGCCGGGGCGGAGCCGTCCGTCGGGGGCGATCCGGGGCATGTGCCAGCGCAGCAGGTCCGGCGCCAGCCGGCGCAGGTCCGCGCGGAGACGGGCGGCGAGTTCGGTGCCGTGGCGTGTGCGCACGGCGCGCAGATCGAGATCGACGTCGACGCGGGCGGCGGCACAGGCCCCGGCCCAGTCGCCGGCGAGACGCCGCGCGGTCGCGGTCTCGATCATGGACGGTGGCACGGCGTACTCGCGTACGCGCTGCCACATCGACAGGCGGGTCGGAATCGCGGGCGCGAAGTGAGGTGCCATCAGCACTCACCTTGCGCGGACGATTCCCCCAATCCACGAGAGGAGAAGTTCTTCATCGCCCGCATCATAGGCATGGCGCTCACCATCTGTCACCAGCGATATGCGCCCGCGTCCAGGACATGCGCGGGGTGCCGGTCCGACCGGACCGACACCCCGCGTGTGTTTCCCGCGCAGCCCGCTCAGCCGAGCAGTTCGACCTCCGCGAGGGTCGCCTCACCGGTGAGGACCAGGCGGTACTTCGCGTACGTGCCCGGCGACTTCACCGAGAAGGCCCGGGTCTGCCGGTCCCAGGTGAAGGTCTCCCCGGTGCGCTCGTCCAGGGTCCTCCACTCGGTGCCGTCCTTCGACGCCTGCAGCGTCCACCCGGTGGGTGCCTTCGCGCGGTCCGACGGCGACGTCAGGGTGTACTGCACGGCCTTGGCGGCCTTCGCCACCGGCAGGTCCACCGAGGTGACGGCCGCCTGTGTGGCGGACGTGTCGTCGAACAGCGCGCCCTCGCCCTTCACCAGGTCGGCGCGGGGCGTGGGCACCTTGTCGTCCTGGGTGATGGAGACGGGCGCCGCGTTCTTGCCGGAGCCCCACGAGGACGGCTTCGCGCCCATGTCGAACTCCAGGACACCGCCCTTCGCGATCACCGAGTGGGGGAGCGACGTCGATTTCCACGGCACGCCGTTGACCCGCAGGCCCTGGACGTACACGTTGCGGGCGCTGTTCCTCGGCGCCTTCACGACCAGCTTGCGGCCGTTCTCCAGGTGGACCGTCGCCTTCGTGAACAGGGGCGAGCCGATCGCGTACTCGCCGCTGCCCATCACGAGCGGGTAGAAGCCCAGCGCGGAGAACAGGTACCAGGCCGACTGCTCGCCGTTGTCCTCGTCGCCGTGGTAGCCCTGCCCGATCTCGCTGCCGACGTACAGCCGCGACAGCACCTCACGGACGTTCCGCTGCGTCTTCCAGGGCTGACCGGCCGCGTCGTACATGTAGTTCACGTGGTGCGCGACCTGGTTGGAGTGCCCGTACATGCCCATCCGGACGTCCCGCGCCTCCGTCATCTCGTGGATGACCCCGCCGTAGGAGCCGACGAAGTCGGGTGAGGCCGTCTCCGGGGTGGCGAAGTACGTGTCGAGCTTGTCCGCGAGACCGCCGCGGCCGCCGTAGAGGTTCGCGAGGCCCCGGCTGTCCTGGGGCGCCGTGAACGCGTAGCCCCAGCCGTTGGTCTCCGTGTAGTCGTAGCCCCACACGCGCGGGTCGTACTTCGAGGACTCGACCCGCCAGTCGCCCTTGGCGTCCCGGCCCTGGAAGAAGCCGGCCTTCGCGTCGAAGAGGTTGACGTAGTCCTGCGCGCGGTTGAGGAAGTACTCGGACTCCTCCTTGTACCGCTTGTCGCCCGTCTTCTTGTAGAGCGCCTGGCCCATCCTCGCGATGCCGTAGTCGTTGAGGTAGCCCTCCAGCGCCCACGACAGGCCCTCGTGCGTCTCGGTGCTGGTGTAGCCGAGGAAGGGCGACGTCGCCATGCCCTTGCGGCCCACACCGGACGACGGCGGCACGACGGTCGCGTTCTTCACGGCCGCGTCGTACGCCGCCTTCGCGTCGAAGCCGACGCCCTTGACGTACGCGTCCGCGAACGCCACGTCCGAGGAGGTGCCCGTCATCAGGTCCGCGTAGCCCGGCGAGGACCAGCGGGAGGTCCAGCCGCCGTCCTTGTACTGCTGCACGAAGCCGTCGACCATCTCGCCCGCCTGACCCGGCGTGAGCAGCGAGTACGCCGGCCAGGTGGTGCGGTAGGTGTCCCAGAAGCCGTTGTTGACGTACACCTTGCCGTCGACGATCTTCGCGCCGGTGTGCGTCGGGGTGTCCGGGTTCGGCATCCTCGAGAACGGCGACGCGTACTGGTACTTCGAACCGACCTTCTCGAAGCCGGAGTTCGGGTACAGGTACAGCCGGTACAGGCTGGAGTACAGCGTGGTCAGCTGGTCCGGCGTCGCGCCCTCCACGGTCACCTTGCCGAGCAGCTTGTCCCACTGCCGCTGGGCGCGCGCCTTCACGGCCTCGAAGGAGGCGCCGTCGACCTCCTGGCGCAGGTTGTCCTCGGCCTGGTCGATGCTGATCAGGGACGTGGCGAGCCGCAGGGTCACGGTGCGGTCGTCCCCGGCGTCGAAGCGCAGGTGCCCCTTCACGCCGCTGGAGGCCCCGTCGGTCACGGGCTTGTCGAAGGTGCCGTAGACGAAGAGGCGGGTCGCGCCCGTCGACAGCCCGGACTTCACGTCCGAGTAGCCGGTGACGACGCCGTTCTCCTTGTCGAGGGTCAGCCCCGCCTGGTCGGTGACGTTGTCGAACAGGACGCTCGCGTCGTCACCGGGGTAGGTGAAGCGCAGCACCGCCGCGTGGTCCGTCGGCGCCATCTCCGCCTTCAGCCCGTTCTCGAACCGCACCCCGTAGTAGTACGGCCGCGCGATCTCGTTCTCGTGCTCGAAGGCGAGCGCGCGCGCCGAGCGCCCGGTGTCCGGGGTGCCGGAGGCGGCCGACGGCATCACCTGGAACGTCTGCCGGTCGCCCATCCAGGGGCTGGGCTCATGGCTGGCGCTGAACGCCTGGATCGTCGGCAGGTTGTCCGCGTTGTTGGCGCGGGCGTAGTCGTACAGCCAGCTCAGCGAGCCCGCGTTGGTCACCGGGGTCCAGAAGTTGAAGCCGTGCGGCACGGCGGTCGCCGGGAAGTTGTTGCCCCGGGAGAAGCCGCCGCTGGACAGGGTGCCGCGGGTGGTGAGCGCGTAGTCGGACAGGTGCGCCTTCGGCTTCTCGGGCGCGACCTCCTTCAGCGCCACGTCGTCCAGCCAGCCCCGGAACTTCGCCGGGCCCTTGGGGGAGTCGTACGCCACCAGGATCCGGTCGACGGTCTTGCCGCGCGCGACCGAGCCGATCCGGGAGGCGACGTTGTTCCACTGGTTGACGTACAGCACCTTGGCCTCGCCCTGACCGCGCGGCGAGAGGGGGAAGCCGTGCTGGTCGGCGGCGCCGAGGTCGCTGAGGTAGGTGCCGTCGGTGAAGGCCAGGTCGACGGAGACGTTCGTGGCGTCGTAGTCGCGGTCGCCGTCCGCCATCGCCGGGAAGACCCGGTAGGACAGCTGGGTGTCGCGGCCGACGGCCACGTCCACGTCGTAGACCTTGTTGTACGAGTAGCCGCGCCCGTCCGCCGTGTGCCGCCCCGCGTAGCGCAGGGCCCGCTTGCCGGTGAAGCCGGCGCCCGCCTTGGCGGTCGGCGAGCCGCTCGGGCCGCGGTCGACGAGGGAGAGCATGTCCTGCGGCACCGGGCCGTCGTCGCCGCCCGTGGAGAACTGGACGTCGGCCAGCTGCAGGACGCCGGAGGCGCCGTTGTTCCTGGTGATCTCCAGCCGGAAGTGCCGGTACTCGGCCGGTTCGGCGAGGTCGTACGTCTTGGTCTGGAACCGCTCGGAGAAGGTCTGACCCGAACGGGTGTCGACCGTCTTCCACTCCTTGCCGTCGGAGGAGCCCTTCAGGGTCCAGTCCCGCGGGTCGCGCTCGGCGAAGTCGTTCGCCGACGTGAGCGCGTACTTGGTGATCCTCGCCGGCTTGTCGAGGTCGAACTCCACCCAGCCGGTGGCCTCGAACACCAGCCACTTGCTGCTGGGCTCCCCGTCGGCGAGGTTCTCCTTCACCTCGCCGGCGCCGGAGTTCTCCCCGTTCGCCCGTACGTCCGTGACGTGGTCGGTCACGTTGCCCGGGATGCCGCTGCTGTACCCGCCGTCCACCCCGGACGCGCGTTTCGCGCCGCCGGGCCCGGTGTCGACGGTATTGAGCCAGTCGGGTGCGGGGTCGTCCGCCTCGAACGAGGACGCGAACTCCCGGTCGGCCGCCGCGGGGGCCTGGGGCAGGGCCACCGCTGCGCCCTGCGAGCCCACGGTCAAAGCGAAGGCGGTCGCCGACACGACCGCCGTACCCCATCTGTGCCGAGCTCTCTGCTGCTTCACCAGGTACCCTCCCTGCGCGCGGGACAACGTTGTCAGATTCGCTGCGCAAGGAACAGTAGTGGCTCAAGTGCTGGGCATTGTCAAGGGCGTTGAGTGTGCCGTTCGGGGCTTATGGCGTGGATTTTTCCGGCAAGCCTCGCACAGGCCCCGCATATTTCCGTGAGGTCTCAACTCGGAAAAGACCACCGGTGAACCTTGCATTCGATCTTGCTCCGCTGGCGGGAAGTGGACTATACCTGTCGGCACTTCACAAGATTCCGCACTTCCTGCACGACCCCAGCTTGACCCGATCGCGGTGCCGGGGAGGATCCGGTTCACCGCCTGAGTCCTGGAGAAGGCGAGGACTTGAGCATGGGATCCACTTCTGCCCAGAATCCCGAGAACGGCGGTACCACCGCGGGAGTCGGCCGCCGCGATCTGATCAAGCGGTCCGCCGCACTGGGTCTGATCTCCGTTCCGACCATGAGCTTCCTGTCCGCGTGCGCGAGCGGCGGCGGGGACGATTCCGGCAATGACTCCGAGGGCGAGACGTCCAAGTCGAACCCGTTCGGAGTGAAGGACGGCAGCAAGCTCGACGTCGTCATCTTCAAGGGCGGCTACGGCGACGACTACGCCAAGGCCTGGGAGGCCGGCTTCAAGAAGAAGTGGGGCGTCACCTCCGTCCACACCGGCACCCAGGAGATCACCGGCAAGCTCCAGCCCCGCTTCAACGCGGGCAACCCGCCGGACATCGTCGACGACTCCGGCGCCCAGCAGATCCCGATCGACGTGCTGTACAAGAACGGGCAACTCGTGGACCTCGCGGTGGTCCTGGACGCCCCGTCCGTGGACGACCCGAGCAAGAAGGTCCGCGACACCCTGATCCCGGGCACGCTCGACGCCGGCATGCAGGGCGGCAAGGTCGTCGCGCTGAACTACATCTACACGGTGTGGGGCCTGTGGTACTCCGGCAAGCTCTTCAAGGAGAAGGGCTGGACGGCGCCGAAGACCTGGGACGAGTTCCTCGCCATCTGCAAGGAGGCCAAGGCCGACGGCATCGGTGGACTCGCGCACCAGGGCAAGTACCCGTACTACATCAACGTGGCCATCATGGACCTCATCGCCAAGACCGGCGGTCTGGACGCCATGAAGGCGATCGACAACCTCGAGCCCGACGCGTTCGTGGGCTCGGAGGCGGCGACCGCCGCCATCGAGGCCATCTACGAGGTCGTCGAGAAGGGCTATCTGATGCCCGGCACGAACGGCCTGACCCACACCGAGTCCCAGACCCGCTGGAACCAGTACAAGGCCGCCTTCATCACCAGCGGTTCCTGGCTGGAGAACGAGCAGCTGAAGACGACGCCGGACGACTTCGACATGAAGTTCCTGCCGATGCCGCTGCTGCCCGACAGCAAACTGCCCTTCGAGGCGATCCGCGCCGGCTCCGGCGAGCCGTTCATCATCCCGTCCAAGGCCAAGAACCTCGCCGGGGCCAAGGAGTTCATGCGGATGATGCTGTCCAAGGAGTGGTCGACGCTGTTCGCCAAGGAGGCGAACTCGCTCACCATCGTCAAGGACGGCGTCGACACCGGCGTCCAGCTGCGCCCGGGCACCCAGTCCACCGTCGAGGCGTCCAAGGCGGCGGGCGGCAACACCTTCCGGTACCTGTACACCGAGTGGTACAGCGAGATGGGCACGGCCATCGAGAACGCGTCCAACGAACTCATGGCCAAGCGCATCCAGCCCAAGGAGTGGCTGAAGCGGGCCCAGGCGGCCGTCGACAAGCAGGCCAAGGACCCGGAGTCCAAGAAGAACCGCCGGGACTAGTCCCCCATGCCCCGTGGGGTGCGGGTGACGCGCACGTCACCCGCACCCCACGGGGCGTCGCCGCAGCGCCGTCGGGAACACAGGGCAGGAAGACGCCAATGCGTAAAGGGCAGTACCGGTTCGTCGCGGGATTTCTGTTCGCTCCCGTGGCCATCTACGTGACCTTCGTGATCTGGCCGTACATCCAGACGTTCGGGTACTCCCTGACCGACTGGAAGGGGCAGTCGCAGACGTTCAACTTCGTCGGTCTCGACAACTACAAGGCGTTGTTCCAGGACGACGTCTTCATGGGAGCCATCTGGCACAACATCCTGTTCCTGATCTTCATCCCGGTGAGCACCATCCTGATCGCCCTGTTCTTCGCGTTCATGCTGAACGCGGGCGGGCGCGGCAGGTCGGGAGGGGTCTCCGGGGTCGCCGGCTCCAAGTACTACCGCGTCGTCTACTTCTTTCCGCAGGTGCTCTCACTCGCGATCATGGCGGTGCTCTTCGGGGCCGTCTACCGCAGTGACGGCGGCGGTATGCTCAACGGTTTCCTGATCAAACTGGGACTGGTCGACGAGAACAGCCCGGTGGAATGGCTCAACGAGCCGAACATCGTCCTGTGGGCCCTTCTGGTGGTCGTCGTCTGGCACGGGGTGGGCTTCTATCTCGTGCTGTTCTCCGCCGCCATGCAGTCCATTCCGAGGGACATCTACGAGGCGGCGCTCATCGACGGCGCCGGCCGCTCGCAGTCCTTCTTCCGCATCACCCTGCCTTTGCTGTGGGATTCCGTGCAGACCGCGTGGGTCTATCTCGGGATCGCCGCGATGGACATGTTCATCCTGGTCTCCACGATGACGTCCGGCGACTACGGCGGCGGCCCCGACCACCACAGCGAGGTCATGGCGACCGTGATGATGCGGAACTTCCAGCTGTACGGGAAGAGCGGCTACGCCTGCGCGATGGGCGTGGTGATGCTCGCCCTCACCCTGATCGTGTCCGTGTTCACGCTGCGTGCCACCCGCCGCGAGCGCATCGAGTTCTGAGCGGGAGAGAAGACGACGATGAGCGCACCCCTCAAGGAGACCCCCGCGGCGAGCGGCACGGTCCCGGCCCAGCCCTCGGTCCGCAAGAACCCGGTCCGCCCCGGCGACGAGCGCGGCGAAGGCGTCGTGCTGAACGTCTTCTCGCACGGCTTCCTCGCCCTGTGGGCGCTGCTGATCGTGCTGCCGCTGCTGTGGCTGGTGCTGAGCTCCTTCAAGACCGACGTCCAGATCGGCGGCTCGGCCTTCGGTTGGCCGCAGAACTGGTCGCTGGACGTCTTCGCCCGCGCCTGGGAGAAGGGCATCGGCGACTACTTCCTCAACACCGTCATCGTGCTGGTCTTCTCGGTGCCGCTGACGATGCTGTTCGGCTCGATGGCGGCGTACGTGCTGGCCCGCTACGAGTTCTGGGGCAACCGTTTCCTGTACTTCTTCTTCGTCGCGGGCGCGATGTTCCCGGTGTTCCTGGCGCTGGTGCCGCTGTTCTTCATGGTCCGGCGCCTGGACATGCTGAACACGTACCAGGGGCTGATCCTGGTGTACGTCGCCTACTCGATGCCGTTCACCGTGTTCTTCATGCACTCCTTCTTCCGGACGCTGCCCACGGCCGTCTTCGAGGCGGCGATCCTGGACGGGGCCTCGCACAGCCGGACGTTCTTCCAGGTGATGCTGCCGATGGCGAAGCCGGGTCTGCTGAGCGTCGGCATCTTCAACACCCTGGGCCAGTGGAACCAGTTCATCCTGCCGACGGTCCTCATGCAGCCGCAGAGCGGTGACGACCCCGAGCGCTACGTCCTCACCCAGGGGCTCATCCAGCTCCAGCAGCAGCAGGGGTACGCCTCCGACCTTCCGGTCCTCTTCGCCGGCGTGACCATCGCCATGATCCCGATGTTGGTCGTGTACCTGTCATTCCAGCGGCAGGTACAGGCGGGTCTCACGTCCGCGACTCTGAAGTGAAGCAGGGGTAGCGCTCCGGAGCCGAGCATGCGCACGCCGTTCCCCGCCCAGGGAGCGGCGTGCGTGCTGGTGTGCACGTACCCGGATCCGGCTCAACCTCTTGACGGGAGGCGACCCGAACGGCTCAGCTTAGAGTTCACTAGTTGGACACGGACGGGGCCTCACCGAAGCGGTCCCGCGCGCAGGAGGTCGTCGTGGAGACTCCGGGGTCGCAGTCGTCGCTGCACCGAGCCAACCTGGAACGGGTGGTCCGGGCCGTTCGGCTGGCCGGATCACTCACCCAGGCCGAAATCGCGAGGACCACGGGTCTGTCCGCGGCGACGGTCTCCAATATCGTCCGGGAGCTCAAGGACGGTGGAACGGTCGAGGTCACGCCCACGTCGGCGGGCGGGCGCCGGGCCCGCAGCGTCTCCCTGAGCGGGGACGCCGGCATCGTCATCGGCGTCGACTTCGGCCACGCGCACCTGCGGGTGGCGGTGGGCAACCTCGCCCACCAGGTGCTGGCCGAGGAGTCCGAGCCGCTGGACGTGGACGCCTCCTCCGCCCAGGGCTTCGACCGCGCGGAGGAGCTGGTCAACCGGCTGATCGCGGCGACCGGCGTCGACCGCTCCAAGGTCGCCGGGGTGGGCCTCGGCGTGCCCGGCCCGATCGACGTCGAGTCCGGGACCCTGGGCTCGACGGCCATCCTGCCGGGCTGGACCGGCACCAAACCCGCGGAGGAGCTGCGCGAGCGGCTCGGCGTGCCCGTGTACGTCGACAACGACGCCAACCTCGGCGCCCTGGGCGAGCTGGTCTGGGGCAGCGGGCGCGGGGTGCGGGACCTGGCGTACATCAAGGTCGCCAGCGGCGTCGGGGCCGGCCTGGTGATCGACGGCAAGATCTACCGGGGGCCCGGCGGCACCGCCGGGGAGATAGGGCACATCACCCTGGACGAGTCCGGTCCGGTCTGCCGCTGCGGCAACCGCGGCTGCCTGGAGACCTTCGCGGCCGCGCGCTACGTGCTCCCGCTGCTGCAGTCCAGTCACGGCACGGACCTGACCATGGAGGGCGTCGTACGCCTGGCCAGGGACGGGGATCCGGGCTGCCGCCGGGTGGTCGCCGACGTCGGCCGGCACATCGGCAGCGGCGTCGCCCAGCTCTGCAATCTCCTGAACCCGAGCCGGGTGGTCCTCGGGGGCGACCTGGCGGAGGCCGGTGAGCTGGTCCTGGGGCCCATCAGGGAGTCCGTGGGGCGCTATGCCATCCCCAGTGCCGCACGCCAACTGAGCGTCCTTCCAGGGGCCCTTGGAGGCCGTGCCGAGGTGCTCGGCGCTCTCGCTCTCGCGCTCAGCGAGATGGGCGATTCGACCCTTTTGGACAGCACTTTGCACGCGGCTGCCCCCGCCTTCACTTAGAGAACGGATGGCACCGTTGCCAACCCGTTAAGGATTTACTTCTTGACGTCGCACGTGTGGCCGAGTTGACTTCCAGCCACCTCGGCCGCAACGTCGCGGCCTCGTCAGGGAGGTTTCTGAAGTGAACACGCGTATGCGTCGCGCCGCTGTAGCCATCGCCGCTGGTGCGATGGCCGTCTCGCTGGCTGCCTGTGGCAGCGCCGAGGAGGCGGACGGCGGCAAGGACTCCACCGCTTCCGCCAACAAGGGCGACGACATCAAGGTCGGTCTGCTGCTCCCCGAGAACCAGACCGCTCGCTACGAGAAGTTCGACCGCCCGCTGATCGAGCAGAAGATCAAGGAGCTGACGAACGGCAAGGCCAAGGTCGACTACAACAACGCCAAGCAGGACGCCAACCTGCAGGCGCAGCAGGTCGACACCATGATCACCAACAAGGTGGACGTCCTCATCCTGGACGCCGTCGACGCCAAGGCGATCAAGAACTCCGTCCAGAAGGCCGTGGACGCCGGCATCAAGGTCGTCGCGTACGACCGCCTGGCCGAGGGCCCGATCAGCGCCTACACCTCGTTCGACAACGTGGCGGTCGGCAAGACCCAGGGCGAGGCCCTCCTCGAGGCCCTTGGCGACAAGGCCAAGGACGGCCAGATCGTCATGATGAACGGCTCCGTCACCGACCCGAACGCCGCCATGTTCAAGGAGGGCGCGCACTCCGCCCTCAACGGCAAGGTCAAGGTCGGCAAGGAGTACGACACCAAGGAGTGGAAGCCGGAGAACGCCAACGCCAACATGGAGGCGGCGATCTCGGCCCTCGGCAAGAAGAAGATCGTCGGCGTCTACTCCGCCAACGACGGCATGGCGGGCGGCATCATCACCGCCCTGAAGGCCGCCGGCATCAACGTCCCGGTCACCGGTCAGGACGCCGAACTCGCCGCCGTGCAGCGCATCATCGCCGGTGAGCAGTTCATGAGCGTCTACAAGCCGTACGCCCCCGAGGCCTCCGCCGCCGCCGAGATGGCCGTGGCGCTCGCCCAGGGCAAGTCGCTCGACTCCATCGCCAAGGACAAGGTCGACAGCGAGAGCGCCAAGGCCGTCCCGTCCGTCCTCGTCCCGGTCACCTCGCTGACGAAGGCCAACGTCAACGACACCGTCATCAAGGACGGCGTCTACACCGCCGACGAGATCTGCACCGGCAAGTACAAGGCCGCGTGCGACAAGCTCAAGATCGGCTAGTCGAGTCCCCTCGCGTGTGCGGGAGTTCGTCACCGGATTCCCGCACGGGGCATGACTGCTCTCGACTCCTCCGGCGCCCCGCGCATCATTCAGCCCCGCAAGCTCGGCGCGGGGCGCCGGACGGATCCCCCCAACTTTTCTCTGCACAACCCTTCCGCCGGGTCAGGCGGCGAAGGAGATGGTTCACGTGTCCGCTACGCCCGTGCTGGCGTTGCGCGGGGTCTCCAAGCGGTTCGGTGCCGTTCAGGCGCTCACCGACGTAGAGCTTGAGGTCCACGCCGGTGAGGTGGTCGCCCTGGTGGGCGACAACGGCGCCGGAAAGTCCACGCTGGTCAAGACGATCGCCGGCGTGCATCCCATCGATGAGGGCGTCATCGAATGGGAAGGCAAGGCCGTGTCGATCAACCGGCCGCACGACGCCCAGGCCCTCGGCATCGCGACGGTGTACCAGGACCTCGCGCTGTGCGACAACATCGACGTCGTAGGCAACCTCTTCCTGGGCCGCGAGCTGAAGAAGCGCGGCATCCTGGACGAGGTCGAGATGGAGCGCCGCTCCCGCGAGCTGCTCCAGACCCTCTCGATCCGCATCCCCAGCGTGCGCATCCCGATCGCCTCGCTCTCCGGCGGTCAGCGCCAGACCGTGGCCATCGCCCGCTCCATGCTCGGCGAGCCCAAGCTGGTCATCCTCGACGAGCCCACCGCGGCCCTCGGTGTCGAGCAGACCGCCCAGGTCCTCGACCTGGTCGAGCGGCTCCGCGAGCGCGGCCACGCCGTCATCCTCATCAGTCACAACATGGCCGACGTCAAGGCCGTCGCGGACAAGGTCGCCGTGCTGCGGCTCGGTCAGAACAACGGCGTCTTCGAGGTCAAGACGACCTCGCAGGAGGAGATCATCTCCGCCATCACCGGCGCCACCGACAACGCCGTGACCCGCCGTGCGGCGCGCACGAACGGGGAGGTTTCCAAGTGAGCACCGACAACACCTCCACCGCGCCCAAGGACGAGCACGAGGTCGTCAACTCCGAGGCCGCCGCGGCCGCGGTGACCGCGGTCGACCCCCGCCTGCTCGTGCAGGAGCAGGGCCTGGCCGGCTACATCGGCGAGTTCCGGCGCAAGATAAAGGCCGGTGAGCTCGGCTCCCTGCCGGTCATCCTCGGCCTGGTCGCCATCTGCATCATCTTCCAGAGCCTGAACTCCGCGTTCCTGTCGGCGCAGAACATCAACGACATCACCGTCACGATGGTCGGCACCGGCATGATCTCCGTCGGCATCGTCTTCGTGCTGCTGCTCGGTGAGATCGACCTGTCCGTCGGCTCCGTCAGCGGCGCCTCCAGCGCCATCGCCGCCGTCCTCGCGGTGAACCAGGGCTGGCCCGAGTGGGCGGCCGTACTGTTCGCGGTCGCCGTCGGTGCCCTCATCGGCGCCGTGCACGGCTTCTTCTTCGCGGTGCTGGGCGCCCCCGCCTTCGCCGTGACCCTGGCCGGTCTGCTCTTCTGGCTCGGCTTCATGCTCCAGACGCTGGGCGAGAACGGCACGATCAACCTCGACAGCGACGGCCTGATCGGCAAGCTCACCACGTACTTCTTCTCGGACGTGGCGGCCGCCTACGGCCTGGCGGCGGTCGTGACGGTGCTGTTCTTCCTCAGCTCCTTCCTCGGCAACCGCCGTCGCGAGGCCGCGGGCATCCCGTTCCGTCCGCTGAGCGACACGATCCTGCGGACCGCCCTGCTGGGCATCATCTCCTTCGCCGCGGCGATCATGTACAACCAGTACAAGGGCCTGCCGCTGGCCACGGTCATCTTCCTGGTGTTCCTGGTCGGCACGGACTTCCTGCTGCGCCGGACGTCGTACGGCCGCAAGATCTTCGCGCTCGGTGGCAGTGTCGAGGCCTCGCGCCGCGCCGGCATCAACGTGACCGCGGTGCGCATCTCGGTGTTCGCGATCTCCGGTGGCTTCGCGGCGGTCGGCGGCCTCTTCCTGGCCTCCAAGATCGCCTCCGCCAACCAGAGCGCCGGTACCGGTGACCTGCTGATGAACGCCATCGCGGCGGCCGTCATCGGTGGTACGTCCCTCTTCGGCGGCCGCGGCCGGACCTGGAACGCCCTCCTGGGTGTCCTGGTCATCGTCTCGATCCAGTACGGCCTCCAGCTGGAGTCCATCGCCGAGCCGGTGAAGTACATGATCACCGCCGGTGTCCTGCTCACCACGGTCGTGATCGACTCGATCACCCGCAAGACGCAGAAGACCGCGGGCCGCGCGTAGCGCGGGACGCGACAGCGCCCCGGGGCGCGGGTGAACTGGCGCGTGCCGGTCCGTTGTGGCCGGTCGCGCGGTTCCCCGCGCCCCTTCGGCGTGCCGGGAGCCGTTCGCACGACGTACGAATCCCGGGCCGGGAACCTTCCGCCGGAGCGGAACATTAGACTCGTCAAGCCCGGCAACAGCTCGACAGCTCTAAAGCAAGGAGGCACGGGTGCCGCTGCTGACCCGCATCACGGGACCGCGCGATCTGGACCGGCTCACCCCTGAGCAGCTGGTCCAGCTGGCAGAGGAGATCCGGACCTTCCTCGTCGAAGCGGTTTCCAAGACCGGCGGCCACCTCGGCCCCAACCTCGGTGTGGTCGAGCTGACCATCGCCCTGCACCGGGTGTTCGAGTCGCCGAAGGACAAGGTCCTCTGGGACACCGGTCACCAGTCCTATGTGCACAAACTGCTCACCGGCCGTCAGGACTTCAGCCGGCTGAAGATGAAGGGCGGCCTCTCCGGCTACCCCTCGCAGGCCGAGTCCGAGCACGACGTCATCGAGAACTCGCACGCCTCGACCGTCCTCGGCTGGGCCGACGGTCTCGCCAAGGCCAACCAGCTCAGGAAGCGCGACGACCACGTCGTCGCCGTCATCGGCGACGGCGCCCTGACCGGCGGTATGGCCTGGGAGGCGCTGAACAACATCGCCGAGGCCAAGGACCGCCCCCTCGTCATCGTCGTCAACGACAACGAGCGCTCCTACGCGCCCACCATCGGCGGCCTCGCCAACCACCTCGCGACGCTGCGCACGACCGACGGCTACGAGCGTTTCCTCACCCGCACCAAGGAGATCCTCGACCGCACCCCGGTCGTCGGCAGGCCGCTCTACGAGACCCTGCACGGCGCCAAGAAGGGCCTGAAGGACTTCATCGCCCCGCAGGGCATGTTCGAGGACCTGGGCCTGAAGTACGTCGGCCCGATCGACGGCCACGACATCGAGGCCCTGGAGTCGGCGCTCGCGCGCGCCAAGCGCTTCGGCGGCCCGGTCATCGTGCACTGCCTCACCGAGAAGGGCCGCGGCTACCAGCCCGCCCTCCAGGACGAGGCCGACCGCTTCCACGCCGTCGGCAAGATCCACCCCGACACCGGACTGCCGATCGCCTCCTCCGGCGCCGACTGGACGTCCGTCTTCGGCGACGAGATGGTCAGGCTCGGCGAGGAGCGCGACGACATCGTCGCCATCACCGCCGCCATGCTGCAGCCGGTCGGCCTGGACAAGTTCGCCAGGAGGTTCCCCGAGCGGGTCTACGACGTCGGCATCGCCGAGCAGCACGGCGCGGTCTCCGCGGCCGGCCTGGCCACCGGCGGGGTGCACCCCGTCTTCGCCGTCTACGCCACCTTCCTCAACCGCGCCTTCGACCAGGTCCTCATGGACGTCGCCCTGCACAAGTGCGGAGTCACCTTCGTGCTCGACCGGGCCGGCGTCACCGGCACCGACGGCGCCTCCCACAACGGCATGTGGGACATGTCGATCCTCCAGGTCGTCCCCGGCCTCAGGCTGGCCGCCCCGCGCGACGCGGACCAGGTGCGCGCCCAGCTGCGCGAGGCCGTGCGGGTCGACGACGCCCCGACCGTCGTCCGCTTCTCCAAGGGCGCCGTGGGCCCGGCCGTGCCCGCCGTGGGGCGGGTCGGCGGCATGGACGTGCTGCGCGAGCCCGGCACCGACCGCCCGGACGTCCTGCTGGTCTCCGTGGGCGCACTGGCCCCGATGTGCCTGGAGATCGCCGGTCTGCTCGACCGGCAGGGCATCTCCACCACCGTCGTCGACCCGCGCTGGGTCAAGCCCGTCGACGAGGCGATGGCCCCGCTCGCCGAGCGGCACCGCGTGGTCGTCACCGTCGAGGACAACAGCCGCGTAGGCGGGGTCGGCTCGGCCGTCGCCCAGGCCCTGCGGGACGCGGGCGTCGACGTCCCGCTGCGCGACTTCGGCATCCCGCCGCGCTTCCTCGACCACGCCTCGCGCGCCGAGGTCATGGCGGAGATCGGTCTGACCGCCCCCGACATCGCCCGCCAGGTCACCGGTCTGGTCTCCAAGCTGGACGGCCGGTTCGACCGCACCGCGGCCGAGGTCGACGCCGTGGAGGCCGCGCGCGACTGACGGGTCCTCACAGGTCCGAACGGGCCGGTTTCACCACCGACACGAGTGGTGAAACCGGCCCATCTGTGTGACATCGCTCGCGCCGGGGCAGGCGTACCACGCCCCCTCTCGATCATGTCGGGACGACAAGCGTGGGAGGTAAGACCGTGAGCAGCACACTCTTCCGGACGAAGAGAGTCGAGCAGTCCATCAGCGACACCGAGGAGCCCGAGCACGCGCTCAAGAAGTCCTTGTCCGCGTTGGACCTGACGGTCTTCGGGGTCGGCGTCATCATCGGTACGGGCATCTTCGTGCTCACCGGCACCGTCGCCAAGAACAACGCCGGACCCGCGGTGGCCCTGGCGTTCGTCGTCTCCGGCATCGCCTGCGCACTGGCCGCCCTGTGCTATGCCGAGTTCGCGTCCACGCTCCCCGTCGCCGGTTCGGCGTACACCTTCGCGTACGCCTCCCTCGGAGAGCTGCCCGCCTGGATCATCGGCTGGGACCTCGTCCTGGAGTTCGCGCTGGGCACCGCGGTGGTGGCCGTCGGCTGGTCCGGCTACATCCAGTCCCTGATGGACAACGTGGGCTGGCACATGCCGGCGGCGCTCGGCAGCAGGGAGGGCGCCGACACCTTCGGCTTCGACATCCTGGCCGCCGCGCTCGTCCTCGTCCTGACCTTCATCCTCGTCCTCGGCATGAAGCTGTCGGCGCGGATCACGGCCCTGGTCGTGGCGATCAAGCTGGCCGTCGTGCTGACGGTGATCATCGCCGGGGCGTTCCTGATCGACCCCGACAACTATGACCCGTTCATCCCGCCGAGCCACACCGTCGAGGCCTCGGGCAGTCTCGACGCGCCACTGATCCAGCTCATGTTCGGCTGGGCGCCGTCGAACTACGGTGTCATGGGCATCTTCACCGCGGCCTCCGTCGTCTTCTTCGCCTTCATCGGCTTCGACGTGGTGGCGACGGCCGCCGAGGAGACCAAGAATCCGCAGCGCGACATGCCACGCGGCATCCTCGGCTCCCTCGTCATCTGCACGACCCTGTACGTCCTCGTGTCGATCGTCGTCACGGGCATGCAGCACTACACCAAGCTCTCCGTGGACGCACCGCTGGCCGACGCGTTCAAGGACACCGGGCACCCCTGGTACGCGGGCTTCATCAGCTTCGGCGCCGCGGTCGGTTTGACGACGGTCTGCATGATCCTGCTGCTCGGCCAGACCCGGGTCTTCTTCGCCATGAGCCGCGACGGACTGCTGCCCCGCTTCTTCTCGCACGTCCACCCGCGCTTCAAGACCCCGCACCGCCCGACGATCCTGCTGGGCGTGCTCATCGCGGTCCTCGCGGGCTTCACGCCCCTGACGGAGCTGGCCGCGCTGGTGAACATCGGCACCCTGTTCGCCTTCGTGGTCGTGGCCATCGGCGTGATCATCCTTCGCAAGACCCGCCCCGACCTGCCCCGGTCCTTCCGTACCCCCTGGGTGCCGGTCCTGCCGATCCTGTCGGTGTGCGCCTCGCTGTGGCTGATGATCAACCTGCCCGCCGAGACCTGGGTCCGGTTCGCCATCTGGATGGTCGTCGGCCTCGTCGTGTACTTCCTCTACGGCCGTACCCACAGCCGTCTCGCCCGCGGCGAGGAGACACCCGCGGCCGACGTGAAGTAGGAGGCGGTACCGGTCCCGGTCCGCGTACGGCAGCCCGGCTACGGCCGGACCGTACGCGGCCCCGTCACGTCCGCCCCCAACGCCTGCACCCGCTGCCGCAGTTCCCGGTCGGCCGTCACCACGAGAGCGGGCCGCCCGGCCGCCCGCTCGACCAGCGCGACCATGTGGTCGTCCCCGCTCCCCGGGGCGGACTCCACCCGCACGCCCGGCACGCTCGCCACGCCCCGGGCGGCCCCCTCCACCACCAGCACGATGTCCACCGGCCCGGCGTGCCCCGGCATCCCCTCCGCCGCCAGCCGGTCCCGCAGCCGTTCCGCGGCGCCCTGGCGGTCCCGCCACCAGCCGTCGGGCACCGACCCGACGACGTTCGCGGCATCGACGATCACGAGCAGGGGAGCGTCCTCGTCCATGGGTTCCAGGGTCGCACGGGTACGCCGCTACTTCCTCTCGCCTTCCGGGAAGCTCGCGAAATACGCCGCCGCCATGTCCTCGTCCCCGTGCCCCTGCGCCTCCGCCCGGGCGAACCGCTCCGCGCTCGCCGCGGCCACGTCCAGGCGGGCGCCGTGGCGCTCACCGGCATCCACGATGAGCCGCGCGTCCTTGGCCGCCGTGTGGACGGAGAAGGCGGCCGGGGAAAGGTTCCCGTTCAGCACCAGCCCCGCCTTGGCGCGCAGGTACCCCATGTCGAGCGGGCCGCCGTCGATCACCTCGAAGAACCGCTGCGGGTCCACCCCGAGGACCTCGGACAGCGCCAGCACCTCACCGGCCGCGTTCGTCACGGCCAGCACCCAGCTGTTGGCGACCAGCTTCAGCCGGGTCGCGGTGCCCGCCCCGCCGTCCTCCCCGGTCCACACCGTCCGCGACCCCACGGCGTCGAACACGGTCCCCACCACCGGCCGGCTCTCGGCCGGGCCCGCCGCCAGCACGGTGAGCGCGCCGGCCTCGGCGGGCTCCCGGGTGCCGAGCACCGGGGCGTCGTAGAAGACGAGGCCGTGCTCGCGCGCGAAGCCGGCCAGGTCGGCGATCCCCTCCAGACCGGCGGTCGTCGACTGCACCCACACCGCCCCGGCGCGCAGCCCCGGCGCCGCCTCCCGCATGACCTCCAGAGTCGCCGGACCGTCGTACAGCATGGTGAGGACGACATCGGCGTCCCGGACCGCCTCGGCGGGCGTCCCGGTCACCAGGGCGCCGTCGGCGGCCAGCGGCTCGGCCTTGGCGCGGGTGCGGTTCCAGACGCGGACGGAGTGCCCGGCCTTCACGAGGTTGCGGGCCATCGCGGCCCCCATGATGCCGGTGCCCAGCACGCTCACGGTGAACTTGTCGGTCATGTCGTCGACTTCCTGTCTCGGTACGGACGGTGCCGTGGTCCAGCTTGCCCGGGGGCGGCGCGTTCCGCCGTGCGCCACCCGCATAAGGTGAAACGGTGAACGGCGACTGGCTCATCCGCGGCCGTGACGGCCGCCTCAGCGTCTATCTGCCGACCGACGAGGCCGTCCTGTGCCGCGCGGAGCTGGGACCCGGCGGCCCCTGGGGCCCCGCGCGCCGGATCGGCGGCGAGCAGAAGCTCCGCCCCGGCCCCGCCCTCGGGCACGGCGCCGACGCCTACACCCATCTGGCCGCCTGGCGTCCCACCAAGCCGGGGGAGTCGGGGATCGTGCACTCCACGCACTTCAGGCCCCGGCTGGCCGCACTCGACTGGGTCCCGGTCGGCCACCCGGACGGCAGCGGCGACCGTACGGGCCTGCCGGCCGTCACCGTCGACGCGCAGGGCCGCGCCCACGTGTTCGTCCGCAACAAGGCGGGCGGCGTGAGCATGCGCGGGCAGAAGCAGGCGGGCGGCTGGGGAGCCTGGCACGACCTCAAGGGCCGGGACGTCCACGAGCAACTGGCCGCGGTGGCGGGGGAGTCCGGGCTGGTCGAGCTGTACGCGGCCGTTCCGGGGGCCCTGCTGCACTGGCGGCAGGAGGAGCCGGGCGCCGTCCCCGTCCTCCAGGAGGCGCTGGAGACCTCCGTCCGGCCCGGCACCCTGTACGCCCTGGCCACCTCGGCGGAGCGCACCACGCTCTACTACGCCGAGGACTCCGGCGACCTGTGCGCCTGGCGCCCCGGCGCCAAACCGGTCACCGTCCTGCCGTCGGCCGGGCCCGGCCAGGTGTCCGCGGTCCGCTGTGCGCTCGACGGCCACGACTGCACGGTGCTCGCCCAGCGCTCGGCGAGCGGCCGCGTCGCCTTCGCCGCGTACCCGACGGAACAGGAGTCCGCGGGGGCCTGGTGGACCGAGTCGGGACCGCAGTTGCCGGCGGACGCGGTGGTGGCGCTGGCGCTGGACGAGGAGGAACGGGTCGTGGCGGCGACCCTGTCGCCGTCGACGGGCCGGCTCCTGGTGACCCGCCGCAAGGACGAACCCGGACTGGCCCTGGAGGCCTGGCGGGAGGCCTGAGGCCTTCTGAGGAAACGCCGGTGCCCCGTACGCCAACGGGCGTACGGGGCACCGGCGTTCACAGCGGAGCGCTTACGCGGGGACGCTGGCCACGCCCGGCGCCAGGAACCTCTTGCCGTTCACACGCTCGGAGACACCCTCGCGGTCCAGGTACGGCGTGATGCCGCCCAGGTGGAAGGGCCAGCCGGCGCCCGTGATCAGGCACAGGTCGATGTCCTGGGCCTCGGCGACGACACCCTCGTCGAGCATGAGCCCGATCTCCTGGGCGACGGCGTCCAGGACGCGGTCGCGGACCTGCTCCTCGGTGAGGACGGTGTCGCCCTGCTTCAGCAGCGCGGCGACCTCCGGGTCCAGCTCCGGCTTGCCGGAGTCGTAGACGTAGAAGCCGCGCTTGCCCGCCTCGACGACCGCCTTCAGGTTCGGGGAGACCGTGAAGCGGTCCGGGAACGCCTTGTTGAGCGTCTCGGAGACGTGCAGACCGATCGCGGGACCGACCAGCTCCAGGAGCACCAGCGGCGACATCGGCAGACCGAGCGGCTCGATGGCCTTCTCGGCGACCTCGACCGGCGTGCCCTCGTCGATGACGTTCTGGATCTCGCCCATGAAGCGGGTGAGGATGCGGTTCACGACGAACGCCGGGGCGTCCTTCGTCAGAACCGCCGTCTTCTTGAGCTTCTTGGCGACGGCGAACGCCGTGGCCAGCGAGGCGTCGTCGGTCTTCTCGCCGCGGACGATCTCCAGCAGCGGGAGGACGGCCACCGGGTTGAAGAAGTGGAAGCCCACGACCCGCTCGGGGTGCTGCAGCTTCGACGCCATCTCCGACACCGACAGCGACGAGGTGTTCGTCGCCAGGATCGCGTGCGCCGGGGCGACCGCCTCGACCTCCGCGAACACCTGCTGCTTGACGCCGATCTCCTCGAACACGGCTTCGATGATGAAGTCCGCGTCGGAGAAGCCCTCCGCCTTGTCCAGAACGCCGGTCACCAGAGCCTTGAGGCGGTTGGCCTTGTCCTGGTTGACACGGCCCTTGCCGAGCAGCTTGTCGATCTCGGCGTGGACGTAGCCCACACCCTTGTCGACGCGCTCCTGGTCGATGTCCGTGAGGACGACCGGGACCTCCAGGCGGCGCAGGAACAGCAGCGCGAGCTGAGAGGCCATCAGACCGGCGCCGACGACGCCGACCTTGGTCACCGGGCGGGCCAGGTTCTTGTCCGGCGCGCCGGCGGGACGCTTGCCGCGCTTCTGCACCAGGTTGAAGGCGTAGATACCGGAGCGCAGCTCGCCGCCCATGATCAGGTCGGCGAGCGCCTGGTCCTCGGCGTCGAAGCCCTGCTGGAGGTCGCCGTTCTTGACGGCGGCGATGATGTCGAGGGCGCGGTAGGCGGCCGGAGCGGCACCGTGCACCTTGCCGTCCGCGAGGAAGCGGCCCTTGGCGACGGCCTGGTCCCAGGCCTCGCCGCGGTCGATCACCGGACGCTCGACCGTGATCTCGCCCTTGAGGACGGCCGCGGTCCAGATCAGCGACTGCTCCAGGAAGTCCGCGCCCTCGAACAGCGCGTCCGCGATGCCGAGTTCGTAGACCTGCTTGCCCTTGAGCTGCTTGTTCTGGTTGAGGCTGTTCTCGATGATCACCGAGACGGCCTTCTCGGCGCCGATCAGGTTCGGCAGCAGGGTGCAACCGCCCCAGCCGGGCACCAGGCCGAGGAACACCTCGGGCAGCGAGAACGCGGGCAGCGCCGCGGACACCGTGCGGTAGGTGCAGTGCAGACCGACCTCGACGCCACCACCCATGGCGGCGCCGTTGTAGTACGCGAAGGTCGGCACGGCCAGCTGCGAGAGCCGCTTGAAGACGTCGTGGCCGCCCTTGCCGATGGCCAGCGCGTCCTTGTGCTCCTTCAGCAGCTCGACGCCCTTGAGGTCGGCGCCGACGGCGAAGATGAACGGCTTGCCGGTGACGCCGACGCCGACGATGTCGCCGTCCGCGGCCTCCTTCTCGACCTGGTCGATCGCGGCGTCGATGTTCGCCAGCGACTGCGGGCCGAGGGTGGTCGGCTTGGTGTGGTCGTGGCCGTTGTCCAGGCTGATCAGGGCGAAGCGCCCGGCGCCCAGCGGCAGGTCGAAGTGGCGTACGTGCGCCTGCGTGACGACCTCGCCCGGGAACAGCTCGGCGGCGCCCTTCAGGAGCTCAGCGGTGGTGCTCACTTGTCGCCTCCGGCGTCCTTGTGGTGCGGGTTCTCCCAGATCACGGTGGCGCCCATGCCGAAGCCGACGCACATCGTGGTGAGGCCGTAGCGGACCTCCGGCTGCTCCTCGAACTGGCGGGCCAGCTGCGTCATCAGACGGACGCCGGAGGAGGCGAGCGGGTGACCGAAGGCGATGGCGCCGCCGTACTGGTTGACGCGGGCGTCGTCGTCGGCGATGCCGTAGTGCTCCAGGAAGGCCAGCACCTGCACGGCGAAGGCCTCGTTGATCTCGAACAGGCCGATGTCGCCGATGGACAGGCCCGCCTGCGCGAGGGCCTTCTCGGTGGCCGGGATCGGGCCGTAGCCCATGACCTCCGGCTCCACACCCGCGAAGGAGTAGGCGACGAGGCGCATCTTCACCGGCAGGTCGTTCTCGCGGGCGAAGTCCTCGGAGGCGATGAGGGAGGCGGTGGCGCCGTCGTTCAGACCGGCCGCGTTGCCGGCGGTGACCCGGCCGTGCACGCGGAACGGGGTCTTCAGACCGGCCAGGTTCTCCAGGGTGGTGCCCGGGCGCATCGGCTCGTCGGCGGTGACCAGGCCCCAACCGGTCTCGCCGGCCTCGGCGTTGGTGCGGCGGACCGAGATCGGCACCAGGTCGGCCTGGATCTTGCCGTTGGCGTACGCCTTGGCGGCCTTCTCCTGGGAGCGCACGGCGTACTCGTCGGCGCGCTGCTTGGTGATCGTGGGGTAGCGGTCGTGCAGGTTCTCGGCGGTCATGCCCATGAACAGGGCGGACTCGTCGACCAGCTTCTCGCTGACGAAGCGCGGGTTGGGGTCGACGCCCTCACCCATCGGGTGGCGGCCCATGTGCTCGACACCACCGGCGACGGCGATGTCGTACGCGCCGAAGGCGACCGAACCGGCGACCGTGGTGACGGCGGTCAGCGCGCCGGCGCACATGCGGTCGATGGAGTAGCCGGGCACCGACTGCGGCAGGCCCGCGAGGATGCCGGCCGTGCGGCCGATGGTCAGGCCCTGGTCGCCGATCTGCGTGGTCGCGGCGATGGCGACCTCGTCGATCTTCTTCGGGTCGAGACCGGGGTTGCGGCGCAGCAGCTCCCGGATCGCCTTCACGACGAGGTCGTCGGCGCGGGTCTCGTGGTAGATGCCCTTCGGGCCCGCCTTGCCGAACGGGGTGCGGACGCCGTCGACGAAGACGACATCCCTGACGGTACGAGGCACGATGGCTCTCCTCCAGGGTGCGGGATGGCACTACTGCTGCGCGACGCGCTGAGCGCGCGCTCAGAACTCATGCTACTTATGAGTAACGTAGCTGCCCAGTCCTGGCGCGGGGAGCGGTGAAGGTCACACCACCGGCCCAGCCCCCGCACCCGGACGCACCGGTAGATCTTGGCCTGATCTCGCCGTCCCCCTCCGCCGTGGTGCCTCCGCGAGGCACCACGCGCCCTCCTAGGCGGACAGCGCGGCCACCAGGACCGGCGTGACCATCTCGACCTGCCAGGGCCTGGCCCCGTACCCCGTAAGCGCCTCCGCCACCGACTCGGCGCTCACCGACTGCGGGGGCTCCCAGCACACCCGCCGCACGGTGTCCGGCGCGATCAGGTTCTCCTGGGGCATGTTCAGCCGCTCGGCCAGCGCCGACACCGCGGCGCGGGCCGTCGCGAGACGCGCGGCGGCCGCGGGGTCCTTGTCCGCCCAGGCCCGCGGCGGCGGGGGCCCGGTCACGGGCTGGCCCGGCGCGGGCAGCTGTGCCTCGCCGAGCTCCTTCGCCCGGTCGACCGCGGACTGCCACTGCTCCAGCTGCCGCCGCCCCATCCGGTGCCCGAACCCGCTCAGCGCGGCCAGCGCGTGCACGTTCGCCGGCAGGGACAGCGCGGCCTCCACGATCGCCCCGTCCGACAGCACCTTGCCCGGCGACACGTCGCGCCGCTGCGCGATCCGGTCCCGGGTCTGCCACAGCTCGCGCACCACGGCCAGCTGCCGGCGCCGGCGCACCTTGTGCATCCCGGACGTCCGCCGCCAGGGGTCCTTGCGGGGCTCGGCGGGCGGCGCCGACGCGATCGCGTCGAACTCCTGCAGCGCCCACTCCAGCTTGCCCTGCCGGTCCAGCTCCTTCTCCAGGGCGTCCCGCAGGTCGACGAGCAGCTCGACGTCGAGCGTCGCGTACCGCAGCCAGGGCTCGGGCAGCGGCCGGGTCGACCAGTCGACGGCCGAGTGGCCCTTCTCCAGGACGAAGCCGAGCACGCTCTCGACCATGGCGCCGAGGCCCACGCGCGGGAAGCCGGCGAGCCGCCCGGCGAGCTCGGTGTCGAACAGCCGGGTCGGCACCATGCCTATCTCCCGCAGACACGGCAGGTCCTGGGTGGCCGCGTGCAGGACCCACTCGACGTCCGCGAGGGCCGCACCGAGACCGGACAGGTCGGGGCAGGCGACGGGGTCGATCAGCGCGGTGCCCGCTCCCGCGCGGCGCAGCTGCACGAGATAGGCGCGCTGGCCGTAGCGGTAGCCGGACGCGCGCTCGGCGTCGACGGCGACGGGTCCGGTGCCGGCGGCGAAGGCGGCGATCACCTCGGCGAGCGCCGCTTCGTCGGCGACCACGGGTGGAATGCCCTCGCGGGGCTCGAGCAGAGGGATCGGCGCCTTCGCGGCGGAGGCTCCGCCGTCGTCCGGAGGGCCGCCTCCGGTGGTTCGCAGTGGAGCGTCTGCTGCGGTCTCTTGGGCGTCGGTCACCTGTCAAGGGTATCCGTGTGCGGACGGGGGGCGGGCCCCCGAAAGAAACGAGGGAGGCCCCCGGGGGGGGGAAAAAAAAGCAAACAGAGTGGGTGGGGGGGGAAAAAGGAGGGTGGT
>NZ_JBHTWG010000032.1:0-93282 GCF_042792555.1 Streptomyces sp. NPDC056628 | reverse complement strand
TGTTTCGAAAGTCCCGTCTGGTCCGCGGCGCCTGGCACGGCGCCTCGCCGCGTTGTCGGGATCGTCCGCGTACGCCCAGTACGCGGACGACACTCCGCCTTGCGATGCACCGCACCAGACGCCGCGGACCCCGCCCTTCGGGCGGACGACGCTACTTTCGAAACACGCCCTAGCCGAGCCGGTGCATCCAGCCGTGCTCGTCCTCGGCCGTGCCGCGCTGGATGTCGAGGAGGGCCTGGCGCAGCTTCAGCGTCACCTCGCCGGGCTCGCCCCCGCTCTGCTGCCACTGGGCGCCGGTGCGCTTGACGGTGCCGACGGGGGTGATCACCGCGGCGGTGCCGCAGGCGAAGACCTCGGTGAGGGTGCCGTTCTCCGCGTCGCGCTGCCACTGCTCGACGGAGACGCGGCCCTCCTCGGCCGTGTAGCCGAGGTCACGGGCGACCTGGAGCAGCGAGTCACGGGTGACGCCCTCCAGGATGGAGCCGGTGAGGGACGGGGTGACGATCCGGTCGCCGTAGACGAAGTACAGGTTCATGCCGCCGAGTTCCTCGACCCACTTGCGCTCGACCGCGTCGAGGTAGCAGACCTGGGCGCAGCCCTGAGCGGCGGCCTCGGCCTGGGCCAGCAGGGAGGCGGCGTAGTTGCCGCCGGTCTTGGCGTCGCCCATGCCGCCGGGCACCGCGCGGACGTGGTCCTCGGAGACCCAGATCGACACCGGCTTGACGCCGCCCGGGAAGTAGGCGCCGGCCGGGGAGGCGATGACGATGAACAGGTACTCGCCGGCGGGCTTGACGCCCAGGCCGACCTCGGTGGCGAACATGAAGGGACGCAGGTACAGCGACTCCTCGCCGCCGTGCGCGGGGACCCACGCCTGGTCCTGCTTCACCAGCGCGTCGCACGCCTCGATGAACGTCTCGACCGGCAGCTCCGGCATGCCGAGCCGGCGGGCCGAGGCCTGGAAGCGGACGGCGTTCTTCTCGGGGCGGAAGGTGGCGACGGTCCCGTCGGGCTGGCGGTACGCCTTGAGGCCCTCGAAGATCTCCTGGGCGTAGTGCAGGACCATGGTGGCCGGGTCGAGGGAGAGCGGCGCGTACGGCACGAGCTGGCCGTCGTGCCAGCCACGACCCTCGGTCCACCTGATGGTCACCATGTGGTCGGTGAAGTGGCGGCCGAAACCCGGGTTGGCCAGGATCGCGTCGCGCTCGGTGGAGGAGAGCGGGCTGGCGGAGGGCTTGAGCTCGATCGTGGGCGTCGTCATGAGTGGTTGTCCTTCACCGGTTGTGTGTGACGGGCCGCGCTCACGCCTGTACTGCCCGTGGTCAGTGCTAGGACGTCCGAACATTCCCTCATTCCGCGGCTCCTTGTTCGATTATCGCAAGAGTGAACCGTGAACGAAATCGGCCTGTTCCGTGTGATCGGCGTGGAGTGCGACCCAGGGGTCGATGGTGTCACCCGGCGGCGGACATGCGGAAGCCGCCGGGTGCGTTGTGACCCGGCGGCTTCGAGGGGGTGCGAGCGGCGCGGGTCAGCCGGCTACTCGTACGGCCAGCGCGTCGCCGATCTCCGACGTGCTGCGCGCGGGCCTGCCGGTGCGCTCGGCCAGGTCGGCGGAGACCGCCTCGTCGATCCGGGCGGCCTCGGCCTCGTAGCCGAGGTGGCGCAGGAGCAGGGCGACGGACAGGACCGTGGCGGTGGGGTCGGCCTTGCCCTGGCCGGCGATGTCGGGCGCGGAACCGTGGACCGGCTCGAACATCGAGGGGTACTCGCCGGAGGGGTTGATGTTGCCGCTCGCGGCGACGCCGATGCCGCCGGAGACGGCCGCGGCGAGGTCGGTGATGATGTCGCCGAAGAGGTTGTCGGTGACGATCACGTCGAACCGCTCGGGCTGCGTCACCAGGTAGATGGTGGCCGCGTCGACGTGCATGTACTCGGTGGTGACCTCGGGGAACTCCTCGGCCACCCTGTTGAAGACGTCGGTCCACAGGTGACCGGCGAAAGTCAGCACGTTGTTCTTGTGGATCAGCGCGAGCTTCTTGCGCGGCCGGGCCTGGGCGCGGGCGAAGGCGTCCCGGACGACGCGCTCGACACCGAAGGCCGTGTTGACGGAGACCTCGGTGGCGACCTCGTGCTCGGTGCCCTTGCGGATGGTGCCGCCGTTGCCGGTGTACGGGCCCTCGGTGCCCTCGCGGACCACGACGAAGTCGATGCTCGGCTCACCGGCGAGCGGGGTGGCCACCCCCGGAAGCAGCTTCGAGGGGCGCAGGTTGACGTGGTGGTCGAAGGCGAAGCGGAGCTTCAGCAGGAAGCCGCGCTCCAGGACGCCGGACGGCACGGACGGGTCGCCGATCGCGCCGAGCAGGATGGCGTCGTGGGCCTTGAGGGCGTCGAGGTCGGCGTCGGTGAGGGTCTCACCGGTGGCGTGGTAGCGCCGGGCGCCGAAGTCGTACTCCTTGGTCTCCAGCTTCACATCCTGCGGGAGGACGGCGGAGAGGACCTTCAGGCCTTCGGCCACGACCTCCTGGCCGATGCCGTCACCGGGAATCACTGCGAGATCGATGCTGCGAGACATGTCGGCACCCTACTGCTCGTCCCATGGGATGACACACGCCGTCCGCCATACGGACAGCGTGTGTCGGGCGACGAGGGTCCGGGGCAAGCGCCCCTAGGCGGCCTGGTGGCCGGTCGCACCGCCGTTGTCCCTGCGGTCGAGGGCGCGCTGGAGGGCGGCGGCGGCGTTCTTGCGGTCGCTGTCGCTGGTGCGGGAGAGGTGACGGACTCGACGGCGGGCGGTCGTCTCGGCCATGGGGAATCGACTCCTTCGGCAAGCACGGGAGTGCGGGGCGGGGTTACGAGACGCCGGAAGGGGCGGGGAGCGGGCCGCAGGGGTTGCCTGCACGGGGCCCGGCTCACGACCGCCATTCGCTTGATCGAGCGATACGTTCGGCTCCTACAAAGTTAAGGGAGCGGAGCGCGTCTGTCTCCACAATTACTCGGACTTCCTACTATCTGAGACAGCGAATCGGATCGCACCGCGCTGAGCTGCGGTTTCTCCGTCCGCCCCTCGGAGCACGTCCCCGTCCCGCCAGTCGAATACCAGCTCGTACGCGGGGTCGGGCGGACCGGCCGGAGCGGGCCGCGCGAACGTGCTCCCCTCCTCGTCGGGCGGCCGCACGACGCCGTCCACACCGAGCGCGCACACCCGCCCCGGCCACACCCGCCGGCCCCGCGCGCGGTACAGCGCGGCGCCCTCGTCGCTCGCGGAGAGCGTCCCCGCGTCGTACGCCCGGTCGACGATCCGTTCCCGTTCCGCCATGACGCGTCCGCCGAGGCCCCGCCGGCGCAGGCCGGCCCGTCCGGCGACCGCCTCGACGTGGCCGACCCGCAGCCGGCGGTCGCGGTGCCGCACCCGGCGCATCACCACCGAGCCGTGCGCGGCGAGCCGCCCGGCGTCGTCGTGGACGAGCACGTGGAGGCCGCAGAGCGCGTGCTCCCTGTCCTCGTCGGCGAGGTCGCCGTCGAAGGCGTCCGCCAACAGGGCGCGCACGGCGTCGAGTTCGGCGGCGGTCGGATCGGCGGTGTGGGCGGTGCGCGGCGCACCGGGGGTCATGCGGACAGTGCCCCGGCCGACGGCGGGGCGGGTGCGGGCGTCAGCCAGTCGGCTGATCCTCCGTGCGGCCCGGGGGGCGGCGCCGCGCCGGGGGAACGCTGGGTGCATGAACGACACGGCGAAGGTGTTCCTGGAAGGCGGCCCGGACGATCTGCCCGACCGCGTCGTCCCGGCCCCGTCCCCCGGCCCGGACGTGAAGATCGAGCTGCGCAACGGCTACGAGCACTTCCGGCCGACCTCGCGCCGCGCGGACACACCACAGGGGGAGCTGCCGGTGTACGAGTGGTGGGAGCGCACGGAGATGCCCGGCTAGCGGGGGCGGGGAAACGCGAGGGGCCGGGCGCATGCGCCCGGCCCCTGTCACACACGGCGGGGTGTCAGCCCATGTGCGGGTACGCGTAGTCGGTCGGCGCGACCAGCGTCTCCTTGATGGCGCGGGTCAGCGTCCAGCGCATCAGGTTCTGCGGGGCACCGGCCTTGTCGTTGGTGCCGGAGGCACGGCCGCCGCCGAAGGGCTGCTGGCCGACGACGGCGCCGGTCGACTTGTCGTTGATGTAGAAGTTGCCGGCCGCGTAGCGCAGCTTCTCCATGGTGGACGCGGTCGCCGCACGGTCGGTCGAGATGACCGAGCCGGTCAGCGCGTACGCGGACACCGACTCCATCTGGTCCAGCATCTCCTCGTACTTGTCGTCCTCGTAGACGTGCACGGCGAGGATCGGGCCGAAGTACTCGGTCGTGAAGACCTCGTTCTCCGGGTCGTCGCACTCGATGACGGTCGGGCGCACGAAGTACCCGACCGAGTCGTCGTAGGAACCGCCCGCGACGATCGTGCAGGACGGGTCGGCCTGGGCGCGGTCGATGGCGGCCTTGTTCTTGGCGAAGGCGCGCTCGTCGATGACGGCGCCGATGAAGTTCGACAGGTCGGTGACGTCACCCATGGTGAGGTAGTCGACCTCGGCTGCGAACTCCTCCTTGAAGCCGGAGTTCCAGATCGACGCCGGGATGTACGCCCGGGAGGTCGCCGAGCACTTCTGGCCCTGGTACTCGAAGGCACCGCGGGTCAGGGCGGTCTTCAGGACCGCGCGGTCGGCGCTCGGGTGGGCGACGACGAAGTCCTTGCCGCCGGTCTCGCCGACGATGCGCGGGTACGAGCGGTACTTCTCGATGTTGTTGCCGACCGTCTTCCACAGGTACTGGAAGGTCTTGGTCGAGCCGGTGAAGTGGATGCCCGCGAGGTCGCGGTGCTCCAGCGCCACCTTGGAGACCTCGATGCCGTCGCCGGTGACGAGGTTGATGACGCCCTTGGTCAGACCGGCCTCCTCCAGGAGCTGCATCAGCAGCACGGCGGCGTGGGTCTGCGTCGGGGACGGCTTCCAGACGACGACGTTGCCCATGAGCGCGGGCGCGGTGGGCAGGTTGCCCGCGATCGCCGTGAAGTTGAACGGCGTGATCGCGTAGACGAAGCCCTCCAGCGGGCGGTGGTCGAGACGGTTCCACACGCCCGGGGAGTTCGCCGGGGGCTGCTCGGCGAGCAGGTCACGGGCGTACTTGACGTTGAAGCGCCAGAAGTCGACGAGCTCGCAGGGGGTGTCGATCTCGGCCTGCTGGGCGGTCTTGGACTGGCCGAGCATGGTGGAGGCGGCCAGCGTCTCGCGCCACGGGCCGGCCAGCAGCTCGGCGGCGCGCAGGATGATCGCGGCGCGGTCGTCGAAGGACATCGCGCGCCAGGCCGGCGCGGCGGCGAGGGCCGCGTCGATGGCGTCCTGGGCGTCCTGCTGCGTGGCGGTGCCGAAGGTGCCGAGGCGGGCCTTGTGGTTGTGCGGCTGCACGACGTCGATCCGCTCGCCGCCGCCCATCCGCTTCTCACCGCCGATGGTCATCGGCAGGTCGATGGGGTTCTCGGCCAGCTCCTTGAGCTTGGCCTCCAGCCGGGCACGCTCGGCCGAGCCGGGGGCGTAGCCGTGCACCGGCTCGTTGACGGGGGTGGGGACCTGGGTCACAGCGTCCATGGGTTCCGTAACTCCTTACTGAGCGGTGTGTGTCGAGCCGTTGTGCAGGGGCCGGGGGTGGGGCCGCTGTGCGGGGGCTCAGCCCTTGCTGACCATGGAACGGACGAAGAACCGCAGGTTGGCGGGCTTCTCCGCGAGCCGCCGCATGAAGTAGCCGTACCAGTCGGTGCCGTAGGCCGTGTAGACGCGCATGCGGTGGCCCTCGGCGGCCAGGCGCAGGTGCTCGTCGCTACGGATGCCGTACAGCATCTGGAACTCGTACTCGTCCAGTTTGCGCCCGGCGCGCCGGGCGAGCTCCTGGCCGATGGAGATCAGTCGGGGGTCGTGGGAGCCGATCATCGGGTACCCGGAGCCCTCCATCAGGATCCTGAGGATCCGGACGTACGCCTTGTCGATGTCCTGCTTGCGCTGGAGGGCGACCTCGACGGGCTCCTTGTAGGCGCCCTTGACCAGGCGCACCCGGCTGCCGTTCGCGGCGAGGCGGCGGGCGTCGTCCTCGGTGCGGAACAGGTAGGCCTGGATGACGCAGCCGGTCTGCGGGAAGTCCTTCCGCAGCTCCTCGTGGATGGCGAACATCGAGTCGAGGGTGGTGTGGTCCTCGGCGTCCAGCGTGACCGTCGTGCCGATGGCGGCGGCGGCCTCGACGACGGGGCGGACGTTGGCGAGGGCGAGCTCGTGGCCGCCTTCCAGGGACTGCCCGAACATGGACAGCTTCACGGACATCTCGACGCGCTCGCCGAGCTCCAGGCCCTTGAGCTGGTCGACGAGGCGCAGATAGGCGTCCCGGGCGGCGGCGGCCTGCTCGGGGCGGGTGATGTCCTCGCCGACGACGTCCATGGTCAGCTCCAGGCCCTTGCCGGTGAGCTCCTGGACGATCGGCACGATCTCGTCGACGGTCTCGCCGGGGATGAACCGGTCGACGACCTGCTTCGTCACCGGGGCCGCCGAGATCAGGCGTCGCATCCGGTCGCTGCGCGACGCGGCGAGAATCACGGGACCCAGCACGGGGCACCTCCACAGACAACGAAAGGCGGCCGAGTCCCGACCATTCGGGTACGGCACGGAGAACCACCGTGAAACCTAGGGATCCCCCCGATCGTCGGCCATCGACAGCTGTCACGCATCCGCGCCGGAGATCTCAGACAGATGTATGAAGGCGCTGGAGAAATGAGGGAGAATGCCAGCGTGACGCCCGCAGACAAGGCCGACTACCAGGAGCTCGTGGACGAGATCTCGGAGCTCCTGGGCGCCCCCGCGACACTCGAGAACCGCGACTTCGAGCTGATCGCCTTCGGCGCGTACGACAGCGAGGGCGAGCTCGACGCGTCGGCCCTGGACCCCGTGCGCACCCGCTCGATCCTGACCCGGCGCTCCACGGCGGCCGTCCGGACCTGGTTCGAGGGGTTCGGCATCACCCGGGCGAGTGGCCCGGTGCGCATCCCGCGCACCCCGGAGGCCGGGGTGTACCGGGCACGGATCTGCCTCCCGGTACGCCATCGGGGTGTCGTGCTCGGCTATGTGTGGCTGCTGGACGGCGACCCCGGCCCGACCGACCGGCAGCTGGACGACGCCATGGCGGTGACCGCCCGGATCGGCGCGCTGCTCGCCGACGAGGCGCAGCACGGGGCCGACCTCAGCCGTGAGCTGCGCGCGGTGCTGACCGCGGAGCGCGGCTGGCAGGGCGACATGGCCGTCGCCGAGCTGCGCACGGCGCTCGGCTCTCG
Source organism: Streptomyces sp. NPDC056628 (assembly GCF_042792555.1). Classification (NCBI taxonomy): domain Bacteria; kingdom Bacillati; phylum Actinomycetota; class Actinomycetes; order Kitasatosporales; family Streptomycetaceae; genus Streptomyces; species Streptomyces sp. NPDC056628. Next base: position 85,942 of record NZ_JBHTWG010000032.1, on the reverse strand, counting down.
CGCGGACGGCGTCCACACGGTGGTCTGCGTGGCCCCCTGGCCCTCGGCCGACCCGGACGACGCCCCGTCGGTGCGGACGGTCCCGCACGCGACCGCGCTGTGCACCGTCCCCTGGGGCGCGGCCGGGCAGAGCCTCGCCGTCCTCGTCCGGCTGCGCTCGGCGGACGTGCGGACGGCGGCGCACGCGGCGGCGGCCCGTCTGCTGAAGGACGACACGGGTCCGGCCCGCCCGGCGGCCGGGCTGGGGGAACCGCGCACCGGGCTCGCGGAGCTGGCCGCGTCCTGGCGGGAGGCGTCGGCGGCGGCCCGTGCGGCGCTGGCGGAGCCGCGGCTGGGCCCGGTGGCCGAGTGGTCGCGCATCGGCCCGTACCGCCTGCTGACCGCACTGCCCCCGGAGGCGTCCCGTGACGTGGCGGTCGCCGCGCTCCTGTCCCCCGCCCAGCGCGAGCTGGCCCACACCGCCGAGGTCTATCTGGACCGCGCGGGCCAGGCGGGCCGCGCGGCCGCCGAACTCGGCATCCACCGCCAGACCCTGTACTACCGCCTCTCCCGCGTCGAACAGCTCACGGGTCTGGACCTGGACGACGGCGAAGACCGCCTGCTGCTGCACATGGCCCTGAAGGGCCGCCGGCTCGACACCCCATAAGGGGTGTCCGCCCCGGCTCACCAGTGGTCGACGTCGCCCGGCAGGACGGCCAGGTTCACGTCGACGAAGCCCAGCAAAGACGCTCACCCGGATCCGTTCGGTCCCCACCACGTCCACCCGACCTACCGGTTGGGCGTGCGAACTCGGTCAACGCGACCGTGACGCGGGTCACTTACCCCTGCGGGCGGCTTCCATCACCCGCCGCAGCCCCTCCGTGAGGTGCCCGGCCTCCGGGGCGCCCTCCGGGTCGAAGGTCCACTGCATCATCAGGCCCATCAGCAAGGTCGTGTAGAACTCGCCGAGGGTGTCCGCCGTGTCCTGGGTGACGTCGTCCTCGGAACCGCCCATGAAGAGCGCGACGATGCCGCGTGCGGCCTCCCGCTGAGCCTTCGCCAGATGGGCCCTGACCTCGGGCAGTTGGTCGCCCATGGCCACGATCTCCACGCTGAGCCGCCAGAGCGAGCCGGGACCCCGCATGGTGCCGATGATGTTGGACCACACCTCCTCGAAGCGCTCCAGGGACCCCGGTTCGCCCCGGACGCCGTCCACCCCGTCGAAGGCCTCGGACATCCCCTCGACCAGGCCGACGTACGCCTGGGCGAGCAGTGCGTCCTTCGAGCCGTAGTGGTAGCCGATCGAGGCCAGGTTGGTTCCCGACTCCTTGACGATGTCGCGCGCCGTCGTGCGCGCGAAGCCCTTCGCCAGCAGACAGCGCTTGGCGCCTTCGAGCAGATCCTCACGGTGTCCCATGCGACTCAGCCTACCGCCCGTCCATACAGCCGTCCTATACACGCGTTCTATACAGTCGTTTAATACGCGCGTACATTCACCGCCATGACTTCCGAACCGAAGAGCACCACCCCTGCGCCCGCCCGTGCCGGGCGCCGTGAATGGACCGCCCTGGGCGTCCTGATGCTGCCGCTGCTGCTGGTCTCCATGGACGTCTCCGTCCTCTACTTCGCCGTCCCGGCGATCAGCGCGGACCTGCGGCCCAGCGGCACCCAGCAGCTGTGGATCTTCGACATCTACGCCTTCGTCCTCGCCGGACTGCTGATGACGATGGGCTCGCTCGGCGACCGCATCGGCCATCGCAGGCTGCTGCTCATCGGCGCCGTCGCCTTCGGCGCGGCCTCGCTGACGGCGGCCTACGCCAACAGCGCCGAGACGCTGATCGCGGCCCGGGCGGTCCTCGGCGTCGGCGGCGCGACCCTCATGCCGTCCACCGTGGCCATGCTGCGCGCGATGTTCACCGACCCCGGCCAGCGCGCGAAGGCGATCGGCCTGTGGTCGGGCGTGATGACGGCGGGCATCGCCCTGGGCTCCGTGATGAGCGGGGTGCTGGTGGAGTTCTTCTGGTGGGGCTCGGTCTTCCTGGTCAACCTGCCCGCGATGGCCCTGCTGCTGGTCCTCGGCCCGCTGCTGCTCCCCGAGTCGCGGACGGCCCACCATGGCCGCTTCGACCTGCTGAGCGTCCCGCTGTCGATGGCCGCGGTGCTGCCCGTGATCTACGGGCTGAAGGAGATCCCCTCCGAGGGCTGGAACGTCCGCTACGTCGTCTCGATCACCGTCGGCCTGCTCTTCGCCGCCTTGTTCGTGCACCGCCAGCGCACGGCCGCCGCGCCGATGATCTCCCCCGCGCTGTTCCGGGGCCGGGGCTTCGCGCCCTCGGTCGCGCTGAACCTGCTCTCGGCGTTCGGGGTGATGGGCTCGGCCTACTTCACCACGCAGTACCTGCAGTCGGTGCTCGGCAAGAGCGCCCTGGAGGCGGCCCTGTGGGCGCTCCTGCCGTCCGTGCCGATCGGCGCGGCGGCCCCCGCGGCCGCCGCGCTGGTGAGCCGGGGCGTGCCCCGGGCCCACGTCGTCACGGTGGGCTTCGCGGTGGCCTCGGCGGGCTTCGGGGTGCTGTCTCTGGCCGGCACCGACTCGATGGCCGTGGTGCTCACGGCCGGCGCGATCCTCGCGGTCGGCAGTGTCGTCGTGATGTCCCAGATCATGGACCTGGCGCTGGGCACCGTGCCGGTGGAGCGGGCGGGCACCGCGTCCTCGCTGATGGAGACGTCGAGCGAGTTCGGCGGGGCGATGGGCATGGCGGTGCTCGGCTCCGTCGGCGCCGCGGTCTACCGCCACGACGTCCCCGCGTCGGCGCCGGACGCGGCCCGGGAGACGCTGGGTGGCGCGCTGGCCGTCGCGGAGCGGGTGCCGGGGCTGGCGGCGGCCGCACGGGAGGCGTTCACGAGCGGGATGCAGGGCGCGGCGATCGCCGGGGCCGTGGTGCTGGCCGGGGCGGCGGTGCTGGCGGCGCTCACCCTGCGGCGGGCCGAGCCCGGGGAGCGGGCATGCCAAACGCCGGACGAGCCGAGCACGCTCAGCCCGTCCGGCGTATGAGCACGGAGCCCTTCAGGGGCGCCGGGGCGGGCCGGGACAACCGGCCCGGCCCATCGGCTCAGGTCAGGTTCACCGCACGCGCCGACGTCGCGCCGATCTCGGCCGCGACCTCGGCCAGCACCCCCGCGGGCACCGTGTCGTCGACGGTGAGGACGGCCAGCGCCTCGCCGCCGGCCACGGCCCGCGAGACCTGCATGCCGGCGATGTTGAGCCCGGCCTCGCCGAGGATGCGGCCGACGGTGCCGACGACACCGGGCCGGTCCTCGTACCGCAGGACCGCCATGTGGTCGGCCAGCGCGAGGTCCACGTCGTACTCGCCGACGGCGACGATCTTCTGGAGGTGCTTCGGGCCGGCCAGCGTGCCGGAGACCGACACCTCCTCGCCGGTGGCGAGCGTGCCGCGCACGGTGACGACGTTGCGGTGGTCGCTCGACTCGGAGCTGGTCGTCAGCCGCACCTCGACGCCGCGCTCCTGCGCGAACAGCGGGGCGTTGACGTACGACACGGTCTCGTCGACGACGTCCTCGAAGACGCCCTTGAGGGCGGACAGCTCCAGGACCTTCACGTCGTGCTGGGTGATCTCGCCGTACACCTCGACGTCGAGACGGACCGCGACCTCACCGGCGAGGGCCGTGAAGATGCGGCCGAGTCGCTCGGCGAGGGGCAGGCCCGGCTTGACGTCCTCGGCGATGACGCCGCCCTGCACGTTCACCGCGTCCGGGACCAGCTCGCCGGCGAGCGCGAGGCGCACCGAGCGGGCGACGGCGATGCCGGCCTTCTCCTGGGCCTCGTCGGTGGAGGCGCCCAGGTGCGGGGTGCTGACGACCTGGTCGAACTCGAACAGCGGGGAGTCCGTGCAGGGCTCCTTCGTGTACACGTCGAGACCGGCGCCCGCGACGCGGCCCTCCTTGAGGGCGGAGTACAGGGCCTCCTCGTCGACGATGCCGCCGCGCGCGGCGTTGACGATGCGCACGCTCGGCTTGACCTTGCGCAGCGCCTCGTCGCCGATCAGGCCGACCGTCTCGGGGGTCTTCGGCAGGTGGACGGTGATGAAGTCGGAGACCTCCAGCAGCTCGTCCAGCGACAGCACCTTGACGCCCATCTGCGCGGCGCGGGCCGGCTGGATGTAGGGGTCGTAGGCGACGACCTTCATGCCGAAGGCGGACATGCGCTGGGCGACGAGCGCGCCGATACGGCCGAGGCCGACCACGCCGAGCGTCTTCTCGGCCAGCTCCACGCCGGTGTACTTGCTGCGCTTCCACTCGCCGTTCTTCAGCGCGGCGTTGGCCTGCGGGATGTTGCGGGCGGTGGCGAGCAGCAGACCGCAGGCCAGCTCGGCGGCGGTCACGATGTTGGAGGTCGGGGCGTTGACGACCATCACGCCGGCCTTGGTGGCGGCGGAGACGTCGACGTTGTCCAGGCCGACGCCGGCTCGTGCGACGACCTTCAGTTTGTTCGCGGCGGCGATCGCCTCGGCGTCGACCTTGGTCGCGGAGCGGATCAGGATCGCGTCCACGTCGGCGATGGCGGGCAGCAGCTCGGCCCGGTCCGCGCCGTTGCAGTGCCGGATCTCGAAGTCCGGACCAAGCGCGTCCACGGTCGCGGGCGAAAGCTCTTCAGCGATGAGTACGACAGGTTTCGAGCTCACGTGAGTCCTCACAAGTCCATTGCGGACGGCCGTCCCGACGGCCGCAGGCGGTGGAGGGTTGCTAGCCGCGTGGAAGACGCACGACGCTGTGGGCCTGACGCGTATGTAGTACGGCAGTGTAGTGCGGTGGCGGAGGCACTCTCACGCCCCCGCGGAAGGATCACTCATCCGTGGTTGGACGAGATGGACAACAGGGCCGGAGCGGCTGCCCCGGCCCTGTCGCCGTGAGACTCAGGCCTCCTCGTTCACCCAGCTCATGAGCTTGCGCAGGTCCTTGCCGGTGGTCTCCAGCAGGTGCTCGGAGTCCTGCTGCTTGTACTCGTTGTACTTCTTCAGGCCGCCGTGGTACTCGTCCATCCACTGCCGCGCGAAGGTGCCGTCCTGGATCTCGCCGAGGACCTTCTTCATCTCCGCCTTGGTGGCGTCGGTGATGATCCGCGGGCCGGTGACGTAGTCGCCCCACTCGGCGGTCTCGGAGATCGACCAGCGCATCTTCTCCAGGCCGCCCTCGTACATGAGGTCCACGATCAGCTTCAGCTCGTGCAGGCACTCGAAGTACGCGATCTCCGGCTGGTAGCCGGCCTCGGTCAGCGTCTCGAAGCCGGCCTTGACCAGCGCGGCCGTACCACCGCAGAGGACGGCCTGCTCACCGAACAGGTCGGTCTCGGTCTCCTCGGTGAAGGTCGTCTTGATGACGCCGGCGCGGGTGCCGCCGATGCCCTTGGCGTACGACAGCGCGAGCGCGAAGGCGTCGCCGGAGGCGTCCTGCTCGACGGCCGCGATGCACGGGACGCCGCGGCCCTCCTCGTACTGACGGCGCACCAGGTGGCCCGGGCCCTTGGGGGCGACCATGCAGACGTCCACGCCGGCCGGGGGCTTGATGAAGCCGAAGCGGATGTTGAAGCCGTGGCCGAAGAACAGGGCGTCGCCGTCGTTCAGGTTCGGGGCGATGTGCTCCTCGTACACCTGGCCCTGGATCGGGTCCGGGACCAGGATCATGATGACGTCGGCCTCGGCGGCTGCCTCGGAGGGGGTCACCACGCGCAGGCCCTGCTCCTCGGCCTTCGCCTTGGACTTGGAGCCCTCGTGCAGACCGACGCGGACGTCGACACCCGAGTCACGGAGCGACAGCGCGTGGGCGTGGCCCTGGCTGCCGTACCCGATGACCGCGACCTTGCGGCCCTGGATGATGGACAGGTCGGCGTCGGCGTCGTAGAACAGCTCGGCCACTTTGGGTTCTCTCCTTGAGTGCGGGTGTTGCGTCCCACCGTATGACGGTGGGGGTGAGGGAGGTCTCGGGGTCTCGGAATGCGGGCGGCCGGATCTCCCCGGCCGCCCGGACGGCGTCCTACGCCGACCGGTCCAGGGCGCGCAGCGACCGGTCCGTGATCGAACGGGCGCCGCGGCCGATGGCGATCGTGCCGGACTGGACGAGCTCCTTGATGCCGAACGGCTCCAGCATCTTCAGCATGGCCTCCAGCTTGTCGCTGGAGCCGGTGGCCTCGATCGTGACGGCCTCCGGGGAGACGTCGACGGTCTTGGCACGGAACAGCTGGACGATCTCGACGATCTGGGAGCGGGTCTCGTTGTCGGCGCGGACCTTCACCAGAACGAGTTCCCGCTGGACGGCCGAACCGGGCTCCAGCTCGACGATCTTCAGCACGTTGACGAGCTTGTTGAGCTGCTTCGTGACCTGCTCGAGCGGGAAGTCCTCGACGCTGACCACGATGGTGATGCGGGAGATGTCGGGGTGCTCGGTGACACCGACCGCGAGCGAGTCGATGTTGAAGCCGCGCCGGGAGAACAGGGCGGCGATCCGGGCCAGGATGCCCGGCGTGTTCTCCACAAGGACGGAGAGCGTGTGCTTGGACATGATCTTTTACGTCTCTCTCGCTCAGTCGTCTTCGTTGTCGCCGAAGTCGGGGCGGACGTCCCGGGCGGCCATGATCTCGTCGTTGGAGGTGCCGGCGGCGACCATCGGCCACACCATGGCGTCCTCGTGGACGATGAAGTCGACGACGACGGGACGGTCGTTGATGGAGTTCGCCTCCTCGATCACCTTGTCGAGCTCGTCCGGCGACTCGCAGCGCAGGCCGACACAGCCCATGGCCTCGGCGAGCTTGACGAAGTCCGGCACGCGCGTGCCCTTGGCCTGCGGGTTGACGTCGTCCGGGCCGGAGTGCAGCACGGTGTTGGAGTAGCGCTGGTTGTAGAACAGGGTCTGCCACTGGCGGACCATCCCGAGGGCGCCGTTGTTGATGATGGCGACCTTGATCGGGATGTTGTTCAGGGCGCAGGTGGTGAGCTCCTGGTTGGTCATCTGGAAGCAGCCGTCGCCGTCGATGGCCCAGACGGTCCGGTCCGGGACGCCGGCCTTGGCGCCCATGGCGGCCGGCACCGCGTAGCCCATGGTTCCGGCGCCGCCGGAGTTCAGCCAGGTGGCGGGCCTCTCGTACTGGACGAAGTGCGCGGCCCACATCTGATGCTGGCCGACGCCCGCGGCGAAGACGGTGCCCTCGGGGGCGAGCCGACCGATGCGCTCGATGACCTGCTGCGGGGAGAGCGAGCCGTCCTCGGGCAGGTCGTAGCCGAGCGGGTAGGTGTCGCGCCAGCGGCTGAGGTCGTTCCACCAGGCGGTGTAGTCGCCCTGGTGGCCGTCGGCGTGCTCCTTCTGGACGGCCTGGACGAGGTCGGCGATGACCTCGCGCGCGTCACCGACGATCGGCACGTCGGCGGCGCGGTTCTTGCCGATCTCGGCGGGGTCGATGTCGGCGTGGACGATCTTGGCGTATGGGGCGAAGCTGTCCAGCTTGCCGGTGACGCGGTCGTCGAAGCGGGCTCCGAGGGCGACGATCAGGTCGGCCTTCTGCAGCGCGGTGACGGCGGTGACCGAACCGTGCATGCCCGGCATTCCCACGTGCAGCGGGTGGCTGTCGGGGAATGCGCCGAGCGCCATCAGGGTGGTGGTGACGGGCGCTCCGGTGAGTTCCGCGAGGACCTTCAGCTCGGCGGTGGCGCCGGCCTTGAGGACGCCGCCGCCGACGTAGAGGACGGGGCGCTTCGCGGAGGTGATGAGCTTGGCGGCCTCCCGGATCTGCTTGGCGTGCGGCTTGGTGACGGGCCGGTAGCCGGGCAGGTCCATGACGGGCGGCCAGGTGAAGGTGGTCTTCGCCTGGAGGATGTCCTTGGGGATGTCGACCAGGACCGGTCCCGGGCGGCCGGTGGAGGCGATATGGAAGGCCTGCGCGATCGTCCGGGGGATGTCCTCCGCCTTGGTGACGAGGAAGCTGTGCTTGGTGATCGGCATGGTGATGCCGACGATGTCCGCCTCCTGGAAGGCGTCCGTACCGATCGCCTTGGACACGACCTGCCCGGTGATCGCGACGAGCGGCACGGAGTCCATGTGCGCGTCGGCGATCGGGGTGACCAGGTTGGTGGCGCCCGGACCGGACGTCGCCATGCACACCCCGACCTTGCCGGTGGCCTGCGCGTACCCCGTGGCCGCGTGGCCGGCGCCCTGCTCGTGGCGGACCAGCACGTGCCGGACGCGGGTGGAGTCCATCAGGGGGTCGTACGCCGGCAGGATGGTGCCCCCGGGGATGCCGAACACGGTGTCGGCGCCGACCTCCTCGAGCGAGCGGATGAGGGACTGCGCACCCGTGACGTGCTCGGGCATGGACTGCTGTCCTCCGGATCGGGGCCGGGGCTGTGGGTGAGCCCCGGAGGCCTGCTCGGTCATCGGCATTCTCTTCTCGATGCTGAGGGTTTTTGCGAAGGTTGGGCGGAGTTTCGGCGTTGCATCACTGGTGCTGGTGCAACAAAAAACCCCTCGTGCCATAAGGCAAGCGAGGGGAGCGCGCCGGGTGTGGGTCGCTGGGATTCCGGGTCGGTCCGGACGTCACCAGCTTCAGCCGACGCGCTTTCCAAGTACGAGAATTCGGGTGCGCATGGCACTGACCCTCCCCCCGGCGCGCACCCGGTGTCAAGTGGGTGGGACGGGAGTCTCATTATGTGAGCGAAGGCCCGCCCCGCCCCCGAGGACTACGGGCACCCCTCCGGAGTATCTGCCTGTCCCCCGTTCGGCGGGCTCCAGAGCGCCGCCCACGAACGCGGGTTCGATGGGGCCGTTCGGCACCGGGTAGTGGCCGGCCGTGAGCGCCCGGCGCAGCCGGTACTCGTCCAGCGGACCGGAGAAGGCCATGCCCTGCCCATGGGTGCATCCCATGGCGCGCAGGGCGACGACCTGTTCGGGGAGGTCCACCCCGTCGGCCACGGACTGGAGCCCGAGGTCGCACGCGATCCGCAGCAGCCCGCCGGTGATCTTGTGCAGCCGGGCGGACTCGACGACGCCCTCGACCAGTCCCCGGTCGAGCTTGAGCACGTCGACGGGGAGCCGGCGCAGGGCGGTGATGGCCGCGTAGCCGCTGCCGAAGCCGTCCAGGGCGATCCGGACGCCGAGCCGCCGCAGACCGCTGAGCCGGCGCTCCAGCTCGTCCAGCGGGATCCGCGGGTCGAGATCGGCCAGCTCGATGACCAGCGCCCCGGACGGCAGCCCGTACCGGGTCAGCAGCGTCTCCACGGAGCCGAGGGGCATCGACCGGTCGAGCAGCCGGCGCGCGCCCACCCGTACGGCGACGGGTACGGCGTGGCCGGTCGCGGTGCGCTCGGCGGCCTGCTCGACGGCCTCCTCCAGCATCCAGCGACCCAGCTCGGCGGTCTTGTCGCTGTCCTCGGCCACCCGCAGGAACTCCGCGGGCGTGAACAGCACCCCCTGCGAGGACCTCCAGCGCGCCTGGGTGGCGACCGACGCGATCCGGCCGGTCTCCAGGCACACCACCGGCTGATGGAGCAGCGCGAACTCACCGTCGTGCAGCGCGGCCCGCAGACGCGTGGCCAGCTCCGCCTTGCGCACGACGTCCTGCTGCATCTGCGGCTTGTACAGCTCGACGCGCCCCTTGCCGCCCGCCTTCGCCCGGTACATGGCCAGGTCGGCGTTGCGCAGCAACTCCCCCGCACCCAGGCCCGGTTCGGCGAAGGCGACGCCGATGGAGGCGTTGACGCGGACATCGTTGCCGTCGATGAGGTAGGGCTGGGACAGCGTCACCCTGAGGCGGTCGGCGAGCTCCAGGATGTGCCGTTCCCGGGCGGCGCGGTCGCGGGTGCCGTCCCCGGTGATCAGGGCCGCGAACTCGTCGCCGCCCAGCCGCGAGGCGATGTCCCCGCCGCGGACCGCGTCCTGGAGTCTGCGGGCGGCCTGGACGAGCAGTTCGTCCCCGGCCTGGTGGCCGATCGTGTCGTTGACGCCCTTGAAGCCGTCGAGGTCGATGAAGAGCACGGCCGTGTTGCGCAGGGCGACGCCCCGGTCGGTGGCGCGGCGGCCGGACAGGGCCTGCTGCACGCGCTTGGTGAACAGGGCGCGGTTGGGCAGGTCGGTGAGCGGGTCGTGCTCCGCGTTGTGCTGGAGCTGGGCCTGCAGGCGGACCCGCTCGGTGACGTCCCGGCTGTTGAAGATCAGGCCGCCGTGGTGCCGGTTGACCGTCGACTCGACGTTGAGCCAGCCGCCGTCGCCGGAGCGGAACCGGCACTCGATGCGCGTGGTGGGCTCCTCCAGCGGGCTGACGGAGAGGAAGCGGCGCACCTCGTGCACCACGCAGCCCAGGTCCTCCGGGTGGATGAGGCCGGCCAGCTCCGAACCGACCAGCTCCTCGGCGGAGCGGCCGTAGACCCCGGCGGCGGCCGGGGAGACGTACCGCAGGACGCCGTTGGGCGCGGCGATCATGATGACGTCGCTGGAGCCCTGCACCAGGGACCGGAAGTGGTTCTCCTTCTGGGCCAGTTCCTGAGTGAGGGTGATGTTGTCGAGCAGCATGATGCCCTGGCGCACCACGAGGGCGAGCACCACGGTGCCGCCGGTGATCAGCACCACGCGGTCGACGCTGCGGCCGTTGAGCACGTTGTACAGGATGCCCAGGGTGCAGACGGCGGCGGCGAGATAGGGCGTGAGCGCGGCCAGGGAGCCGGCGATGGGCCGGGTGAGCGGGTACCGGGGCTGGTCGCCCGGCTGCGGGCCCGGCGGCGGGGCCGGCGGTGGGGCGGGGTGGTGGTGGCCGGTGCCGCGCTGTCCGGGCAGGTGCTCGTGGACCACGCGGGAGTGCCCGGAGCCGTCCTTGCGCCCGGCGTCGGCTGGTCCGCGCCGGGGCGCCGCCCAGGGCGCGTACGCGAGGAGCAGGGAGCCCGCGAACCATCCGGCGTCGAGCAACTGGCCCGACTGGTACGTGTGGTGGAGCAGCGGCGAGGTGAACAGGGCGTCGCACATCACGGTCAGGGCCAGTGCGCCGATCGCGGTGTTGATCGCGGTGCGGTTGGTCGAGGAGCGCCGGAAGTGCAGGGCGAGCACCATGCTGACCAGAGCGATGTCCAGCAGCGGGTAGGCGAGCGAGAGCGCGGTGTGCGCGACGCTCGGGCCCTCGGACTTGGCGGCCTGGGCGAGGGCGAGACTCCAGGCCAGCGTCAGCAGCGAGCCGCCGATCAGCCAGGCGTCCAGCACCAGGCAGACCCAGCCGGCCTTGGTCACGGGCCGCTTGGCGAGCACCAGGAGACCGACGATGGCGGGCGGCGCGAAGCACAGGAAGAACGCGTCGGCGTACGAGGGGCTCGGCACGGACTGCTCCAGGACGACCTCGTACCAGCCCCAGACCAGGTTGCCGAGAGCGGCCATCGCCGAGGAGAGCGAGAACAGCAGCCAGGCGGGCCGGAAGCGGATGCGGCGGCTGCGGGCGTAGCGGAAGCAGGAGACGGCGGCCACCGCGGCGGCCGCGGCCAGTCCGAAGTCGCCCATGATCAGGGCGAGTCGGTCCGAGCCCCAGCCGAGCGCGGACCCGACGGCGTAGGCCGCGCACAGCAGGGCCAGCCCGCTCTGCTGGGCGAGGGCCGAGCCGCCGAGCAGGGGGCTCGGCAGCGTCAGCCGTGGTGTGCGCCGGCTCCGCACTCCGTCGACGCGCGTCGGGGAGGGCGGTGGCGAGCTCACCGGTCCCTCCCGGTGCGCGCCGCTCGCGGGTCCCGTGGGTCCCGGTGGGCCGGGCGGGCCTGCCGCCTCCGGCAGCCGGGCCCCCGCGGGTGATGGCCGTGCCGGCAGCCGTGACCGTCTTGGCGGCCGCGTCCGCGGGCGGCCCTCCGCCAGGGTCGCCGGCGGCGGCCCCGCAGCGTCGGATCGATCGTCCATAGGCCGTGCATCGCCCGTCGCCCCCCTCACACATCTGGTCTGTCCGTCCCCGGCGCCGAACGGTGCGCGGCGCAGCCCCTGTCGGGACGATACACCAGTCTCGTCACTCAGGGACATAGCACTTCTACTCTCCGTGACGACCAGCGCATATGCGCGCACGGACCGCTTCCGAAGGGTTGCGGACGGTACTCGAAGCGGATTTCCGGACTGTTGCGTGGCGGCGTGCGCGTCACCCCGCGCGCGGTCGGCCGGTGGGCGTCACACGCGGTTCGCGCCCGTCGTAAGGATCACGTTGCCCAGGGGCTCCCGGTTCACCCAACGAGTCAACTGGTCCACCAGCAACCGCTTCGCGCGCGGCAGGAACGCGGAGGTGGGGCCGCCCACGTGCGGGCTGATCAGGACGCCGGGGGCCCGCCAGAGGGGGTGCGCCGGCGGGAGCGGCTCGGGGTCGGTGACGTCCAGGGCCGCGGTGATGCGGCCGGTCTCCACCTCCGCGAGCAGGGCCTTCGTGTCCACGACGCCGCCGCGGGCGACGTTGACCAGGAGCGCGCCGTCCTTCATACGGGCGAGGAAACCGGCGTCGACCAGGTGCCGGGTCGCCTCCGTGAGGGGCGTGCACAGGATGACGACGTCCGCGTCGGGGATCAGGGCGGACAGGTCGGTGAGTGGATGCACGGGTCCGCGCGCCGTGGTGCGCGCCGAGCGCGCGACGCGCGCCACCCGCGCAACCTCGAAGGGGATGAGCCGGTCCTCGATGGCGGCGCCGATCGAGCCGTATCCCACGATGAGGACGTTCTTGTCCGCGAGCGCCGGCCGGAATCCGCCGCGCCACTCCCCCTTGTCCTGCGCCCGCACGAAGTCGGGGATGCCGCGCAGGGACGCGAGGATCAGCGCGAGCGTGAGTTCGGAGGTGCTCGCCTCGTGCACCCCGCGCGCGTTGCACAGGCGCACGCCGGGCCGCAGGTGCCTCAGGCCCGGCTCCACGTGGTCGGTGCCGGCGGACAGCGTCTGCACGACCTCCACGGCGCCCATCTCGGGCAGGGGGCGCTGCCCGACCGCGGGTGCCTTCATATAGGGCACGACGTAGAACGCGCAGTCCGCGGGATCGGCGGGATAGTCCTCGCCGCCGTCCCAGAAGCGGTACGCCGGACCTGCGGGAAGTCCGTCGATCTCGTCCGGCCGGAGGGGGAGCCACACGTCAGCAGTCATGCCTGGAGGCTATGTCAGGCGAACTGGTGTGCAGAGGTTAGGTTGGGGTGCCGGAAGAGGGAGGGTCACGGCCAGGTGGAGCGCAGGACGATCGGCGCGGGCGCACTCGCGGTGGGAGCCGTCGGCCTCGGCTGCATGCCGATGAGCTGGGCCTACAGCTCGTCGCGGCAGCGGGGCGAGGAGTCGCTGAGAACGGTGCACCGCGCACTCGATCTGGGCACGACACTGCTGGACACGGCCGACATGTACGGCCCGTTCACCAACGAGCTGTTGGTGGGGCGGGCGTTGAAGGAGCGGCGGCCGGACGCCTTCGTGTCGACCAAGGTCGGCCTGCTGGTGGGCGAGCAGCACATCGTGGCCAACGGCCGCCCCGGCTATGTGAGACGGGCGTGCGACGCCTCGTTGCGCCGGCTGCAGACGGACGTCATCGACCTGTACCAACTGCACCGCGCCGACCCGGAGGTGCCCGTCGAGGAGACGTGGGGCGCGATGGCCGAGCTGGTGCGGGCCGGCAAGGTACGGGCGCTGGGGCTGTGCGCGGTCGGCGCCCGCGGCGGACGACGGTCCGGCGCACGCCTGCACGACGCCACGATCCGCCAGCTCCAGCGGGTGCAGCAGGTCTTCCCGGTGAGCGCGGTGCAGGCCGAGCTGTCGGTGTGGTCGCCGGAGGCGCTGGAGACGCTGCTGCCGTGGTGCGAGGCCCGCGGGGTCGGCTTCCTGGCCGCGATGCCGCTGGGCAACGGCTTCCTGACCGGCACCCTGACTCCGGGCCAGGGCTTCGAGCACGACGACGTGCGCGCCCGGCACCCCCGCTTCACCGCCGAGATGATGGCGGCGAACCAGCCGATCGTGGTCGGGCTGCGCCGGATCGCGGCCCGGCACGGCGACGGGGTCACACCGGCGCAGGTGGCGCTCGCGTGGGTGCTGGCGCAGGGGCGGCACGTGGTGCCGGTGCCGGGGGCGAAGCGGGAGCGCTGGGTGACGCAGAACGCGCGGGCCGAGGGGCTGCGGCTGACGAGCGAGGACCTGGCCGAGGTGGCGGAACTGCCCGGGGCGCGGGGATCCTGGGACTGACGGCGGGCCGCCCGGAGCAAAAATCCCGGGAGGGACGGCGGGGCCGCCCGCCCGGCCGTGTCCCGGACGGTGACCGGTCCCGGGAGATCGGGAACCCGTGGGGCTCGGGCGGTGTATGAAGAGTGAGACCCGCCGCGTCGAAGGGACCGTGATCGTGCAACGTCGAGCCGTGTCGGCCGTGTTGGCCGCCGCCGCACTCCTGCTGACGGCCGGATGTTCGTCCGGCGACGGTGCCGCGCCGGGGAAGAAGGGGGGCGTGAGATCGAGCGCCACCTCCGGCTCCGAAGCGCCGCCGAGCGCGCGGGCGACCGCGACACCGCCCGCGAAGGGCACGGTCTCCGTGGTGCGCACGGTCGCCGAGGGCCTGAAGACCCCCTGGGGTCTCGCCCCGATCCCGGGCGGCGACCTGCTGGTGTCCTCCCGCGACGAGGCCACGATCACCCGGATCGACCCGAAGACCGGGAAGAAGACCGAGCTGGGCGAGGTGCCCGGGGTGTCGCCGGCCGGCGAGGGCGGGCTCTTGGGGATCGCGCTGTCCCCGGACTTCGCCGCGGACCACATGATCTACGCCTACTTCACCTCGGCCTCGGACAACCGCATCGTGCGGATGCTCTACGACGGGAAGCGGCCGGCGGGCGAGCAGTTGGGCGCACCCGACACGGTCTTCAAGGGCATCCCCAAGGGCTACATCCACAACGGCGGCCGGATCGCCTTCGGCCCCGACCACATGCTGTACGCGGGCACCGGCGAGAGCGGCGACACCGGACTGTCCCAGGACAAGAAGTCGCTGGGCGGCAAGATCCTGCGGATGACCCCCGAGGGGGAACCGGCCCCGGGCAACCCCTTCCCGGACTCCCCGGTCTACTCGTACGGCCACCGCAATGTGCAGGGCCTGGCCTGGGACCGTGAACAGCGCCTGTTCGCCTCGGAGTTCGGCCAGGACACCTGGGACGAGCTGAACGCGATCAAGCCCGGCGACAACTACGGCTGGCCCGAGGCCGAGGGAATGACGGACGACAAGGACGTCCACAGTCCACTGGCCCAGTGGTCCCCCGACGACGCCTCCCCCAGCGGGCTGGCCCACGCCAAGGGCTCCCTGTGGATGGCGGGCCTGAAGGGACAGACCCTGTGGCGCGTCCCGCTCGACGGCGTCAAGGCGTCGGCCGACCCCCAGCCCTTGCTGAAGGGCAGGTACGGCCGGCTCCGGACGGTCGTGGCCGCGGGCGGCGACAGGCTGTGGCTGGTGACGAGCAACACCGACGGAAGGGGTGACCCCAAGTCCAGCGACGACCGCATCCTCGAGCTCAAGGTGAGCTGAGGTCGCCGTCCTCGCCGTCCTCCTCGTCCCAGTCGTCCTCGTGGAGCGTCTCCGTACGCCGTACGACGACCTTTCCGGAGGCGAGGTCTATCGGCCCCCGTCCGGGGTCGCTGTCGCCGACGTCCTCGCGGGTCAGTTCCAGGCGGTTCTGTTCGTCGCGCTCGTGCTTGCGGCCGGGCGCGAAGAGCTCTTCGAACGCGTTGAACACAGGACCTCCTACGACCGGCGTCCCTGAGAGCGTATGCCTCAGCCGCGCGTCCCGGAGGTGAGCGTCTCCACCGGGAACAGCCCCATCCGGTGCGCCACCGCGGCCGCCTCGCCCCGGCCGGAGACGCCGAGCTTGCCCAGGATGTTCGACACATGGACGCTGGCGGTCTTCGGGGAGATGAAGAGCTCCTGGGCGATCTGGCGGTTGGTGCGGCCCGCGGAGACCAGGCGCAGCACATCGCGCTCGCGGCTGGTGAGGCCGAGGGTGTCGGCCGGGTCGGCGGGGGGCGGGGCCGTGGTGAGGCTGAGGCGGGCCCGCTGGGCCAGCAGGGTCGTGGCGTCGGCGAGCGGGCGGGCGCCCAGGTGGACGGCGGTGGCCCGGGTGAGCCGGAGCAGCTCGGCGGCGCGGGCGCGCTCGTCGTCGCCGCCCGCGGTCAGCAGCGCCTCGGCCAGGCGGTGGCGGACCCGGGCGAGGTCGTAGGGGCGTTCCAGCGCCTCGAAGGCGGTGACCACGTCGTTCCAGGTGCCGGGGTCGGTGCGGTCCTCGGCCCGGTCGATCTCGGCGCGGGTCCACCGCTCGTAGGCGAGCCACACGGGCGCGCCCGTGGCGAGGGTGCGGACGGCCTCGAAGAGGCGCCGCAGGAAGGCGGTGCGTCCGTCGTGCCCGCCGGGCGGCGGGACGGCGCGGGCGTCGGACTCGGCGACGGCGGCGGCCAGCAGCAGGGGCCAGGCGTAGCGCTGGGTGCCGGGCGGGAATCCGGCGTCGAGGACCCGGTCGGCCTCGGCGCGGGCGTCGAGGAGGCGGCCCTCCGCGGCGGCTATCCCGAGGGTGAGGTGGGACATGGGGAGGTTGTGCTGCGGCATCGGGTCGTGGGTGCCGTAGGAGGCGCGGGCGGCGGCGAGGTGGCGGGCGGCCTCGGCGATCTGGCCGCGGTCGAGCGCGAGCTGGGCCAGGCGGTTGGCGGCGCCGCCGCGCGGCTTGGCGGACTGGCTGGTGCGCTGGGCGCCGACGGCGGCCTCGGCCGCCTCGTCCCAGCGGCCCAGGGAGACCAGGGACTCGGCGAGGTTCACCCAGATCCAGGCCTCGGAGTCGCGCAGGCCCCACTCCTGGGTGAGCCGCAGGCCCTCGCGCAGGATGGAGACGGCCTCCGCCGAGCGCCCGACGCCTTCCAGGACGGACGGCAGGTTCACATGGCTGCGGCCCACCACGGAGGTGAGCCCGCGTTCCAGCACCGCCTCCTTGACCTCGTACATCTGGGCGAGGCCGACGCCGTCCCCGGCCTCGACCATGAGTCCGCCGAGGGTCAGGCGCGCGTTCAGCTCGATGTCCTCGGCGCCCACCATGCGCGCGTACTCCACGGCCCGCTCCGCGGCGGACACCGCGTCGGGGCCGGGGTCGCGCAGCATCGACCAGCTGGCGGCGGTGGCGAGCACCTCGGCGTGCACCTCGGACGGCGGCAGGCCGCGGACGAGCTCCTGGGCGGTGCCGATCTCCTTCCAGCCGTCCCCGCGGGCCAGGGCCTGCACCAGCCGCGAGCGCTGGATCCAGAACCAGGCGGCGCGCAGCGGGTCGTGGTCCTCCTCCAGCAGGTGCAGGGCCCGCTTGGTGATCTTCAGGGCGCGTTCGCGCTCCCCGCAGCGCCGTCCGGCGACGGCCGCCTCGGCCATCAGGTCGAGGTAGCGCAGCGGGGCGGCGGCCTCGGGGGTGCCGCCGCGCCGCTCGGACAGCGGGGGCGGATAGGCCTCGGTGTAGTCGACGGGGCGCAGGGTGGCGCGGATGTCCGCGGGGGTGGCGTCCCACAGTTCCATCGCGCGTTCCAGCAGCCGGAGTTGCTCGGAGTGGGCGCGCCGGCGACGGGCGGTGACGGAGGCGTCGAGGACGGCGGGCAGGGCCTTGGCCGGGTCGTTCGCGTGGTACCAGTAGCTGGCCAGCCGCATCACGCGCTCGCCGGCCGGGACGAGCGTCGGGTCGGCTTCGAGGGCTTCGGCGTAGCGGCGGTTGAGGCGGGAGCGTTCGCCGGGCAGCAGATCGTCGGCGACGGCCTCGCGGACGAGGGAGTGCCGGAAGCGGTAGCCGTCGTCGCCGGGCGCGACGGTGAGGATGCTGGCGTTGACAGCGGCCCGCAGCGCCTCGATCAGATCGTCCTCGGCGAGGTCGGCGACGGCGGCGAGCAGCCGGTACTCCACGGTGGAGCCGCCCTCGGCGACGAGCCGGGCGACCCGCTGGGCGCTCTCGGGGAGCCGCTCGACGCGTACGAGGAGCAGGTCGCGCAGGGAGTCGGTGAGGCCGGTGCAGCCGCCCTCGTGCGCGGCGACGGCGAGTTCCTCGACGAAGAAGGCGTTCCCGTCGGAGCGTTCGAAGATCGCGTCGACCTGGGCCGGGTCGGGTTCGCGGGCGAGGATGCCGGCGATCTGGCAGCCGACCTCGTCGCGGGTGAAGCGGCCGAGCTCGATGCGGCGGACGGTGCGCAGCCGGTCGAGTTCGGCGAGGAGCGGGCGCAGCGGGTGCCGGCGGTGGATGTCGTCGGAGCGGTAGGTGGCGAGGACGACGAGGCGGCCGGTGCGCAGGGTGCGGAAGAGGTAGGTGAGCAGGTGCCGGGTGGAGGCGTCGGCCCAGTGCAGGTCCTCCAGGGCGACGACGACCGTGCGGTGCGCGGCGAGGCGTTCCAGCAGGCGGGCCGTCAGTTCGAAGAGGCGGGCCATGCCCTCCTCGCCGGAGCGGTCGGCGCCGAGGCCGGCCGGGGTCTCCCCCACCTCGGGCAGCAGGCGCGCCAGCTCGTCCTCCTGCCCGGCGGCGGCCGCGGCCAGTTCCTCGGGCAGCTGGCGGCGCAGCGCGCGCAGGGCGGTGGAGAAGGGGGCGAACGGCAGGCCGTCGGCGCCGATCTCGACGCAGCCGCCGAGGGCCACGACGGCGCCCGCGCGGGCGGCGGCGCCGGCGAACTCCTCGACGAGGCGGGTCTTGCCGACCCCGGCCTCACCGCCGATGACCAACGCCTGCGGCTCGCCCGTGGTGGCACGGGCGAGCGCGTCGTCCAACGTCTCCAACTCGGTTGTCCGGCCGACGAACACGGGGCTTACGGAGCGGCTCTCCACAGGCCCGAGCATCGCACGCGGCGCGGGCGGCGCGGCACCGGTTTTCCCGGTGCCGCGCCCGGGCCCGGCCGCCGGCGGCCTCACGCGGGGCGCGCGGCGCGCCGGTGGCCGGGGCCGGCGGTATGCGAGGGCGTGTCCCCCGGCTCCCGTGCGGGACGCCGGGCGGCGCGGCGCTCGGCGCGGCGGACCCGGACGGCCTCGCGGACCAGGCGCTCGTGCTCGGCCTGGCGGATCAGCTCGTCGGTGCGCAGGTGGTGCATCTCGTAGTCGAACATGGTGTCGTCCCCCTGGTGGATCCGGGCTGTCATCGCTTCCTGCGATGCCTCAACCTTCGTCTCCCAGGGGGGTCCGCCACATCGGGAGAGTGCCGCATCTTGCCGGCCCGGTGGGTGCCTTAGACACGGCAAAGGGGCCTCAGGACGCCGTCTAAGGTGCTTACGGCGGCCCTGAGGCCCCTCTGATCCGCGGTGACTCAGCCCGCCGAGGGCAGGCCGAGCAGCGCGTCGGTGTACTTGAGGACGGCCAGCAGCAGGCCGATCACGCCGAGGGCGACACCGCCCCAGGCGACCGACTTGATCCAGGCGGGCTGCGGCCGGCCGGGGGCGCCGAACGCGGGCCGGGCGAGCACCACGACGCCGACGATCAGCGCGACCACCGCGAACAGGCCGGCCACCAGCGCGGAGCTCTGCCAGGCGTCGCCGTAGACCGCCTTGATCTGTGTGGCCACGCTCGCGTCGGACGACGTCTGCAGCTGGCCGATGAGCGTCTCGCGCGCGGCGGCGACCGTGCCGATCCAGCCGCCGGTCAGGGACACGAGGCCGAGGGCGGCGGAGACCACCGCGGCGGCGCCCTGGCCGACGAAGGAGCGCTCCGCTTCCGTCGCCTCGGCGGCCACCGCCTCGGGCTCGTCGCCGGCGACGGCCTGGACCTCGGCCGCCTCGGTGGCGTCCACGGCCTCGTCGTCGGTCTTGGCCGTGGTCACGGTCTCGTCCACTGTCTTCGTTCCCATGTCTGGCACCGTACGTACGCTTCCTGAGAGGTGTCTTAATGATCGCTGTGCGCGGTACGCGCGTGTGCTTCACGCCACTCCGGGGCGAGGATCGACCAGATCTCCAGGTCGTGGCGCACCCCACCATAGAGGTGGGCCTCGCGGCGTACGCCGTCCCGGGTCATCCCGAGGCGGCGGGCGACGTTCAGGCTGGCGGTGTTGCCGGCGGCGGCGACCCATTCGACGCGGTGGATGCCGCGCTCCTCGACGGCCCAGTCGACGAGCACCCGCATGGCCCGCGTGACGAGGCCGCGCCCGGTCGCGGCGGGCTCCAGCCAGCACCCGACCTCGCAGGTTCCGGCCGCGGCGTCGAAGTGCAGCGTGAGGACGCCCCCGACGAGCTTCCCGTCCAGCCAGATGCCGTGGTACGAGGCACTGTCCGCGGCGCGCAGGTCGGCGTACCGCTGGAGCGTCTGGCGAGCGGACGCCGGGTCGGTGACGGCCGAGCCGAACGGGATGAACCGCCCGATGAACTCCCGGCCGCGCTCCAGATGGGCCAGGAACTCGTCGGCGTGCCACGGTTCCAGCGGCCTCAGCTCGGCTCCGTCGTCACCCAGGGATATCGCGTACATCGTCCCTCTGCTCCTTCTCGAGTTCCGCCACGACGTCGGTGAGCGTCTCATGGGCGGCCCGGCACTCGGGCGGCTCGATGCTGATGCGGGGCATGCGCCTGTCGAGCCAGCCGGGCAGCCACCAGTTGGCGCCGCCGAGCAGGTGCATCAGGGCGGGGACGAGGAGGGTGCGCAGCACGAACGCGTCCAGGGCGACGGCCGCCGCCAGGGCGATGCCGAACATGGCTATCACGCGGTCGCCGCTGAGGACGAAGGCGAGGAACACGGAGATCATGATGACCGCGGCGGAGTTGATCACCCGGCCGGTCTCGGCGAGGCCGATGCGCACGGCCCGCCGGTTGTCGCCGGTCTCCAGCCACTCCTCGTACATCCGGCTGACCAGGAAGACCTGGTAGTCCATGGAGAGCCCGAAGAGCACGGACACCATGATCACGGGGAGGAAGGGCTCGATCGGACCGGACCGGCCGAGCCCCAGCAGCTCGCTCCCCCAGCCCCACTGGAACACGGCGACGACGACGCCGAACGCGGCGGCCACGGCGGCCACGTTCATCGCGGCGGCCTTCAGCGGGATGCCGACGGACCGGAAGGCGAGCAGGAGCAGCAGGCAGCCGAGGCCGATGACGGCGCCGACGAAGAGGGGGAGCTTGCCGACGATCACGTCGGCGAAGTCGTCGTAGCCGGCCGTCATGCCGCCGACCTGGACGTCGAGGGAGGTCCCGGTCTCGGCGCGTGGCAGGACGTCGTCGCGCAGCCGGTCCACGAGGTCGCTGGTCCGGTCGGACTGCGGGGACGACTCGGGGACCACGGTGAGGTAGGCGGTGTCGCTGCGCGCGTTGTACGTCACCGGGGTCACCGAGGCGACGCCCTCGGTGGCGCGCAGGGTGGCGTCGAGGTTGTCCAGGGCCAGCTTGTCCTCGGCGCCGCCGACCTCGGTGACGAGGGTGAGCGGCCCGTTGACGCCGGGCCCGAAGCCGTCGGCGAGCAGGTCGTAGGCCTGGCGGGTGGTGGAGGTGGCCGGGTCGTTGCCCTGGTCGGAGGTGCCGAGGCGCAGCCCCAGGGTGGGCAGGGCGAGAACGGTGATGACGGCGAGGGCGATCGCGCCGAGGGCCTTGGGGTGGCGCTCCACGAAGGCGGACCAGCGGGCGGCGAGCCCGGTGGGCAGTTCGGGCTGGGGTCCGTGCTCGGCCAGCCGGCGCCGCTCGCGGCGGCTGAGGGCACGCATGCCGATGAGGGACAGCAGGGCGGGCAGCAGGGTCACGGAGGCCGCGACGGTCAGGACCACGGTCAGGGAGGCGGCGATCGCCACGCCGTTGAGGAAGCTCAGCCGCAGGATCAGCATGCCCAGCAGGGCGATGCACACCGTGGCACCGGCGAACACCACCGCGCGCCCGGTGGTGACCACGGCGTTGGTGATCGACTCGGCCACGGGCAGGCCCCGTTTGAGCCCGCGCCGGTGTCTGGTGACGATGAACAGGGCGTAGTCGATGCCGACGCCGAGTCCGATGAGCATGCCGAGCATGGGGGCGAAGTCGGCCACCGTCATGGCGTGCCCGAGGAGGGCGATCCCCGCGTAGGCGGTGCCGACGCTCACCAGGGCGGTGGCGATGGGCAGCAGCGAGGCGGCGAGCGAGCCGAAGGCGAGGAAGAGGACGACGGCGGCGACGGCCACGCCGACGATCTCGGCGGTGTGCCCGCCCGGCGACTCGGTGAGGGCGACGGCGGACCCGCCGAGTTCGACCTGGAGCCCGTCGGTCTCCGCGGCCTTCGCGGTGTCCACGACGGCCCGGGCCTCACCCTCGTCGAGGCGTTCGGCACCGGTGTCGAAGGTCACGGTGGCGTAGGCCGTGTGCCCGTCCTCGCTGATCCGGGCGGCGCCCTGCTTGCCGTAGGGGCCGTTCACGGACGCGACGCCGGGCAGATCCGCGATGTCGTCCAGGGTGCGCGTCATGGTCTGTTCGACGGCGCCGGCGCGGACGGTGCCCGACGCGGTGTGCCAGACGACGGTGTCGCTGTCCCCGCCGAAGCCGGGGAAGCCCTCCTGCAGCAGCTGGGTGGCGCGGCCCGACTCGGTGCCGGGGACCTCGTAGTCGGTGGAGTAGGCGGAGCCCGTGACGGCGGCGGCCGCGGTCACCCCGCCGAAGGCGAGGAGCCAGAGCAGTACGGCGACGAGGCGGCGTTGGACACACCAGCGTGCAAGAGCTGCCACGGACGTGCTCCCAGGGGGACGATGTGTGGATCTTTGACCGGGAACAGTCGTTCATGAAGTGAACAGCCCGCAAAGAACGCATGAGCGATGTGATGCAACTCTTGCAGTTGAAAATGATCGTTTGCCGTGATCGTGGGGTTGTTCACAGCAATGGGAGGAAGAACACAGGACAGTAACGGCGCATGTGTCGTCGCAGGTGGCGCCTGTCACAGGATTGCCCGGGCACACCGGGAACTTTCCCGGGACGGAAAAACCGGATGCGCCCCGCCGGACCCGCTGTCAGCATCCGAAGGTCACACCGTCAGCCGCGGCCCATCGCCGCCGACCCGAGCAGGTGCATTGTTTGAGCGTCCGGCCGAGCTCCTCCGTACCCCCTTCCGCTTCCCCGGACTCAAGGAGCCCGTCCACCCATGCCGGACCACACCCCGAGCACCTCGAGTGAGCACCTCACCGAACGGCTGACCCACCCCCGCCACCCGCGCGCCAACCGCTACGACCCGCGCTGGGTCATCGACAACCAGATGGGGCCGAACGCGCTCTGGCTGCTGGAGTGGCTGGCCCCCGCCCTCGGTCTGGACGCCCTGCGCCCCGGCGCCCGCGTCCTCGACCTGGGCTGCGGCCGGGCCATGACCTCCGTCTTCCTGGCCAGGGAGTACGACGCCCAGGTCACCGCGGCCGACCTGTGGATCGAGCCCGACGACAACGCGCGCCGTGTCGCCGAGGCCGGTTTCGCCGACCGGGTGCTGCCCGTGAAGGCCGAGGCGCACGCCCTGCCGTTCGCCGAGGGCTGCTTCGACACGATCGTGAGCATCGACGCCTACCAGTACTTCGGCACCGACGACCTCTACCTGCCCACGCTCACCCGGCTGCTGCGCCCCGGCGGCCGGATCGGCGTCGTCGTTCCGGCGCTGCGCGAGGAGCCGGACGGCGTGGAGCCGCCGGAGCACCTGCGGCCGTACTGGGAGCCGGCGTACTGGTGCTTCCACAGCGCCGGCTGGTGGCGGCGTCACTGGACCCGCAGCGGTGCCGTGGAGGTCGAGACCGCCGACTGGCTGGACGACGGCTGGCGGGACTGGCTGCTGTGGTGCGAGGTGGTCGCCGAGGAGAGTCCCGAGGAGTTCCACCGCACGATGGCCCGCCAGGTCGCCGAGATGGTGCGCCTGGACGAAGGGCGCACGCTGGGCTTCGTCCGTGTGGTGGGGCGACGCCTGTGACGACGAGGGGGACGCACCGGCTGCCGGTGCGTCCCCCTCGGGGTGTCCTGCCGGGGCTCAGCCCTCGCTGACGCCCAGCTTCTCCAGGATCAGCTCCTTGACGCGGGCCGCGTCGGCCTGACCGCGGGTGGCCTTCATGACCGCGCCGACCAGGGCGCCGGCCGCGGCGACCTTGCCACCGCGGATCTTGTCCGCGATGCCCGGGTTGCCGGCGATGGCCTCCTCGACGGCGGTGGTCAGGGCGCCCTCGTCGGAGACGACCTTCAGACCGCGCTTCTCGACGACCTCGTCCGGGGTGCCCTCGCCCGCGAGCACGCCCTCGATGACCTGCCGGGCCAGCTTGTCGTTCAGGTCGCCCTTGGTGACGAGCTCGGTGACCCGGGCGACCTGCTCGGGGGTGATGGAGAGCTCGTCGGGCGCCTTGCCCGACTCGTTGGCGCTGCGGGCCAGCTCACCCATCCACCACTTGCGGGCGGAGGCCGCGTCGGCACCGGCGTCGATGGTGGCGACGATCAGGTCCAGCGCGCCGGCGTTGAGGATCGCCTGCATGTCGGTGGCGGAGATGCCCCAGTCGGCCAGCAGCCGGGTGCGGCGGACCAGCGGCAGCTCGGGCAGGACCGCCCGGATCTCCTCGACCCACTCGCGCGAGGGGGCCACCGGCACCAGGTCCGGCTCGGGGAAGTACCGGTAGTCCTCGGCCTCCTCCTTCACGCGGCCCGAGGTCGTGGTCCCCGTGTCCTCGTGGAAGTGCCGGGTCTCCTGCACGATCGTGCCGCCGGACGACAGCACGGTCGCGTGCCGCTGGATCTCGAAGCGGACCGCGCGCTCCACGGACCGCAGCGAGTTGACGTTCTTCGTCTCCGAGCGGGTGCCGAACTTCTCGGTGCCGTGCGGGCGCAGCGACAGGTTCACGTCGCAGCGCATCTGGCCCATCTCCATCCGGGCCTCGGAGACGCCGAGCGCCCGGATGAGCTCGCGCAGCTCACGGACGTACGCCTTGGCCACCTCGGGGGCGCGCTCGCCGGCGCCGACGATCGGCTTGGTGACGATCTCGATGAGCGGGATGCCGGCGCGGTTGTAGTCCAGCAGGGAGTAGGACGCGCCGTGGATACGGCCGGTGGCACCGCCGACGTGCGTCGACTTGCCGGTGTCCTCCTCCATGTGGGCGCGCTCGATCTCGACGCGGAAGGTCTCCCCGTCCTCCAGCTGTACGTCGAGGTAGCCGTTGAAGGCGATCGGCTCGTCGTACTGGGAGGTCTGGAAGTTCTTCGGCATGTCCGGATAGAAGTAGTTCTTCCGGGCGAAGCGGCACCATTCGGCGATCTCGCAGTTCAGCGCGAGGCCGATCTTGATGGCTGACTCAACACCGGTCGCGTTGACGACCGGGAGCCCGCCCGGCAGGCCGAGGCAGACCGGGCAGGTCTGCGTGTTGGGGTCCTGGCCGAGGGCGGTCGAGCAGCCGCAGAACATCTTGGTCTTGGTGCCGAGTTCGACATGGACCTCGAGGCCCATGACGGGGTCGTACGACGCGAGTGCGTCCTCGTACGACACCAGGTCGGTCGTGGTGGTCACGGTGACACTTCCCTCTCAGCCCAGCAGGACGTCGTCGTCGCCCAGCCGCTTCAGCTCGCGGTAGAGGATGGCGAGGCCGGTGACGATCGCGGTGGCGGAGACGGCGGCGTCGATCAGACGCAGCGTGTCGCTCTCCACGCGGGCCTTCCTGGCCTGCTTGACGACGTTGACCGCACCGAACGCGGTGGTGGCCATGGACAGGTACAGACCGGACTTCGACTTCTTGAAGCCCTTGGCCTTGGACATTGCCTTGCTCACAGCGACGGAGCCTCCTCGATCAGCGGGTGACCCCACTTTTCCACGAAGGCGGCCTCGACGGCGGCGCCGACCTTGTAGAGCCGGTCGTCCTTCTGTGCCGGGGCGATGATCTGCAGGCCGACCGGGAGGTTGTCCTCCGGGGCCAGGCCGCAGGGCAGCGACATGGCCGCGTTGCCCGCGAGGTTCGTCGGGATGGTGCACAGGTCGGCGAGGTACATCGCCATCGGGTCGTCGGCGCGCTCGCCGATCGCGAAGGCGGTGGTCGGCGTCGTCGGCGACACGATCACGTCGACCTGCTCGAAGGCCTTCTCGAAGTCGCGCGTGATGAGCGTGCGGACCTTCTGGGCGCTGCCGTAGTACGCGTCGTAGTAGCCGCTCGACAGGGCGTACGTGCCGAGCATGATGCGGCGCTTCACCTCGGGGCCGAAGCCCGCCTCACGGGTGAGGGAGGTGACCTCCTCGGCGGAGTGCGTGCCGTCGTCGCCGACACGCAGGCCGTAGCGCAGGCCGTCGAAGCGGGCGAGGTTGGAGGAGCACTCGGACGGGGCGATCAGGTAGTACGCCGACAGCGCGAGGTCGAAGGACGGGCAGTCCAGTTCGACGATCTCGGCGCCCAGCTCCTTCAGCAGCTCGACGGACTCGTCGAAGCGCTGGATGACGCCGGCCTGGTAGCCCTCGCCGCGGAACTGCTTGACGACACCGACGCGCATGCCCCGCACGCTGCCGTTGCGGGCGGCCTCGACGACCGGCGGGACCGGGGCGTCGATGGAGGTGGAGTCCATCGGGTCGTGCCCGGCGATGACCTCGTGCAGCAGGGCCGCGTCGAGGACCGTACGGGCGCAGGGACCGCCCTGGTCCAGCGAGCTGGAGAAGGCGACCATGCCGTACCGGGACACCGCGCCGTACGTCGGCTTGACGCCGACCGTGCCGGTGACGGCGGCCGGCTGACGGATGGAGCCGCCGGTGTCGGTGCCGATGGCGAGCGGCGCCTGGAAGGAGGCGAGCGCGGCGGAGGAACCGCCGCCGGAACCGCCGGGGATCTTGGTGAGGTCCCAGGGGTTGCCGGTCGGGCCGTAGGCGCTGTTCTCGGTGGAGGACCCCATGGCGAACTCGTCCATGTTGGTCTTGCCGAGGATGACGACGTCGGCGGCCTTCAGCCGCTTGGTGAGCGTCGCGTCGTACGGCGGGATCCAGCCTTCGAGCATCTTCGAGCCGACGGTCGTGGGGACGCCCTCGGTGGTGAAGATGTCCTTCAGCGCGAGGGGGACGCCGGCCAGCGGGCCCAGCTTCTCGCCGCGCTCCCGCTTCTCGTCGACGGCGCGGGCCTGCGCGAGGGCGCCCTCGCGGTCGACGTACAGGAAGGCGTGCACCTTCTCGTCGACGGCCTCGATCCGGGCCAGGTGGGCCTCGGTGACCTCGACGGCCGTGAGCTCGCCGGAGGCGATCTTCTCGGCGGTCTCGGCGGCGGTGAGCTTGATGATGTCCGTCATGGTCAGTCCTCCCCCAGGATCTGCGGCACCTTGAAACGCTGCTGCTCCTGGGCCGGGGCGCCGGAGAGCGCCTGCTCGGGGGTGAGCGAGGGACGGACCTCGTCCTCGCGCATGACGTTCGTCAGCGGGAGGGGGTGCGAGGTCGGCGGTACGTCTTGGTCGGCGACCTCACTGACGCGGGCGACCGCGCCGATGATGTCGTCCAGCTGTCCCGCGAAGTGGTCGAGCTCTTCGGGCTTCAGCTCCAGACGCGCCAGCCGGGCGAGGTGGGCGACCTCCTCGCGCGTGATGCCAGGCATGCAGCGATCCTCTGGGGTGAGTGTGTGTGGTTTGGCCCAATCCTATGGGGCGGGGGGCTGTGCCCGTGCATCGGTTTCCTGCGGCGCGGGGTCGGCCGGTGATGAGCAGGCCCGCGCTGATCTGTACGACCACGGCCGTGGCGAAGCGGACGCCGAGCGCGACCGCCCTGGTGCCGCCGTGCCGCAAGCCCTGTCACCGTGTCGCACGGCGGCACGAGCGCCACGCCGGCCATGAAGCACGCCTCGGCCCCGGCAGCGGTGAGACGCCGGCGGCGCCAGGCCCACGAGGCCGTAGGCGAGTCGCGCGAGCCCTTGATCGCGAGGTGGGCGGAGGCGTCGCCGCCGGGGTCGGCCGGGACCGCCGTAGCCGGCCGCCGCGGCGCGCGGCCGGAGCAGTAAGCGGACGCCGATGAACAGGACGGACCGGGCTGGCCTGCACGGCCCGGTGACGCCGACGCGTGGCGGACGGGCTGCCGGGGGCCGCGCGCGAGTGGCGCCCGGACCTGCTGACGGCCCGCTTCACGGCGGGGGCGAACCGCTGAGCCCGCGATCCCACCTCTGCGTGCGTCGCCGTGTCACTCGGCGGCAGGGAGCGCCGCCTTCGGGCGCTGCCAGCCCCGCGAGCCGCGCGCCCGCAGCCAGGCGGTCGTCTCCTCGGGCGGCATGGCGGCGGCCACCAGCCAGCCCTGGACGGCGTCGCAGCGCAGATCGCGCAGGCGTTCCCAGGTCTCGTCGTCCTCGACGCCCTCGGCGACGACCAGCAGGCCGAGCGAGTGCGCCAGGTCGACCGTGCAGCGCACGATCTCCGCGTCCTCGGCGTCCACCGCGAGCCGGGCCACGAACGAGCGGTCGATCTTCAACTCGCTCACCGGCAGCCGCCGCAGATGCACCAGCGAGGAGTAGCCGGTGCCGAAGTCGTCGAGGGACATCTTCACGCCGTGCGCGGTGAGCGCGGCGAGGGTGTCGGCGGCGCGGGTCGGGTCCTCCAGCAGGACGTGCTCGGTGATCTCCAGCTGGAGTGCTCCCGCCGGGACCCCGTGCCGGGCGAGGCGCGCGGCTACGGAACCGGCGAAACCGGGGGTGTGCACGTCGCGCGGGGAGACGTTGACGGCGACCGGCACGAACAGGCCCTGGGAGCGCCACCGCGCCACCTGGCCGAGCGCGGTCTCCAGGACGTACTCGGTGAGGTGCGGCATCAGCCCCGAGGACTCGGCTATCGCTATGAACTCGTCGGGCGGCACCTTCCCGCGCTCGGGGTGCACCCAGCGCACCAGCGCCTCCAGTCCGGCGACCTGTCCGTCGAAGCGGACCTTGGGCTGGTAGTGCAGTTCGACCTCGTGCGCGTCGAGGGCGCGGCGCAGATCGCCGAGGAGGCCGAGCCGGTCCGGGGTGTTGGAGTCCCGTTTGGACTCGTAGACCTCGACGCCGGTGCGGTCCCGTTTCGCCTGGTACATCGCCACGTCCGCGCGGCGCAGCATCCCCTCGGCGTCGAGCGCGTGGTCCGGGAAGACGGCGACGCCCGCGCTGGCCTCCAGCACCAGGGTGAGGCCGTCCAGGTCGAGCGGTGAGCTGAGCGCCGCGACGAGGCCGCGGGCGACGCGGGTCGCGGACGTGGTGGAGTCGGCGACGGGCAGCAGGACGGCGAACTCGTCTCCCCCGAGCCGCGCGGCCTCCGCCCCGCGCGGCAGGGCGAGCCGCAGCCGGTCGGCTATCTGCAACAGCAGCCGGTCACCGGCGAGATGCCCCAGGGTGTCGTTCACCGACCGGAAGCGGTCGAGGTCGATCAGCATGAGCGCGGACCGGGCGCCGATGCGTTCGGCGTCGTCCAGCGCGGTCCAGATCCGCTCCAGCAGCCACTGCCGGTTCGGCAGCCCGGTCAGCGGATCGCGCAACTGCTCCTCCGCCCGGGCCCGGGCTATCCACAGGGTGGAGTCGAGGGCGACGAGCGGGATGGAGAACAGCGGCAGCAGCAGGGGCTTGGCGACGGCCACCACGCACACCAGGGGGGCGATGCCCAGCAGGGCGACGGCGACCAGCCCCTGTCTGACCAGGGCGGTGCGGGCGACGGTGGGCAGACCGCCGCGCGGGGCGTGCAGATACCAGTGCAGGACGCGGGTGACGAGGAGATAGGCGACCGCGACCAGCACCACGCCGGGGGCGGTGTAGAGCGTCCAGGTGTCGGGGCTCCAGGGTCTCTCGACGCTCGGGACCCGGCCGAACGCGGCCAGCACCAGGGCGCCGGAGGCGATGCCGAGGATGTCCACCGCGCCGTGCAGCACGCCCTGGCGCCAGCGGCCCCGGCGGGCGACGCCGACCAGGACGACGACGGTGAGGCTGACCATGCCGGCCGACACCCAGCCGTACAACAGCAGCACGGCGAGGGTGAGGGCGGCGCCGGAACCGGTGCCGCCCCACCAGCGGGCACGGCCCAGGGCCACCAGATGGCCGACGATGATGCCGGTCAGCACGGCCAGGGACCAGCCGACGGTGCCGGACGGGAAGAGGGCGTGGCCGCCGGTGAACGCCCGGTAGAAACCGGCCCCGAGGACGAAGGCGGCGGCCGCGACCACCGACGCGGGCAACGCGGGCCAGGACAGGTGCCGTTCGTGGTCGGGGTCCGCCAGCCCCGCGGCGTGCTCGCCGTCGCGCCGGGCGCCGCCGTCCGTGGTGTCCCGCCCGGTGCCCACACCCGGGCGATCCGCGGTCCGTGCCGCCCACCCGCGGCAAACGCCGGCCGTCCGGCGCAGCCGTGAGTGCGGGGCGGCACTCTCGGTCGGTTCCATTCCCGTCCCTCTCACAGCCGGCGGTGCCCACGCCACGCGGCCCGTCGCCCGACGACTGCCCTCGACGGCCCCGCGCTGGAAAACCCTTCCCCTCGCCCCTCCTTGCTCCTCGGGAGCGAAGGGATGCCCCGACCGCAACTGGGCACGGCAGGCGCACATCTCAACAGTAGGCCGCCGAAGGCGTGTACGGGCAGCGGTCGTCGACGGTTGCCCGAATGCGCCCCAGCCACCCGTATGCATCTGATATGCGCCCATCGGGCCGGGTTCAACCGCTACTGCTCCACGGACAGGGCAACTTCGGCCGCCGCTTCCGGCCCCTGTTCCAGCAGGACGGCGAAGCCGTCCTCGTCCAGAACCGGCACCTTCAGCTGCACCGCCTTGTCGTACTTGGACCCCGGGCTGTCCCCCACGACGACGAAGGAGGTCTTCTTCGACACCGACCCGGTCACCTTCGCGCCGCGGCTCTCCAGCGCCTCCTTGGCACCGTCCCGTGTGTGATTCTCCAGCGTGCCGGTGACGACGACGGTGAGACCCTCCAGCGGACGGGGGCCCTCGTCCTCGCCGGAGGACTGCTCCTCCAGCGGGACTCCGGCCGTCTTCCACTTGCGGACGATCTCGCGGTGCCACTCCTCGGCGAACCACTCCTTGAGCGCGGCGGCGATGATGGGGCCGACTCCGGCGGTCGCCGCCAGCTCCTCCTCCGTGGCCTGTTCGATGCGGTCGATCGAGCGGAACTCGCGGGCGAGGGCCTGCGCCGCGACCGGGCCGACGTGCCGGATGGACAGCCCGTTGAGGAACCTCGCGAGCGGGCGCTGCTTGGCGGCCTCGATGTTCGCCAGCAGGGCGAGGGTGTTCTTCTTCGGCTCGCCCTTCTGGTTGGCGAAGACCGTGACGACCTTCTCCTCGCCCGTCTTGGGGTCGTGCTTGGGCAGGCCGCTGTCGGGGTCGAGGACGTACGCCTTGATGGGCAGCAGCTTCTCGACCGTCAGGTCGAACAGGTCGCCCTCGTCGGCCAGCGGCGGGTCGGCCGGCTCCAGCGGACGGGTGAGCGCGGCGGCGGCCACCCCGCCGAAGTGCTCGATGTCCAGGCACTCCCGGCCGGCGAGGTAGGAGACCCGCTCCCGCAACTGGGCGGGGCAGGCACGGGCGTTGGGGCAGCGGAGGTCGATGTCGCCCTCCTTCATGGGCCGCAGCGGGGTGCCGCACTCGGGGCACTCGCCCGGCATCTCGAACTCCCGCTCGCTGCCGTCGCGCAGGTCGACGACCGGGCCGAGGATCTCCGGGATGACGTCCCCGGCCTTGCGGATGACCACGGTGTCCCCGATGAGGACGCCCTTGGCCTTGACGACCTCCTGGTTGTGCAGGGTCGCGAACTCGACCTCGCTGCCCGCGACGGTGACCGGCTCGACCTGCGCGTACGGGGTGACCCGGCCGGTGCGGCCGACGCCGACCTTGATGTCGACGAGCTTGGTGTTGACCTCCTCCGGCGCGTACTTGTACGCGATGGCCCAGCGCGGGGCGCGCGCGGTGGAGCCGAGGCGGCCCTGGAGCCGGATCTCGTCCAGCTTGACGACGACGCCGTCGATCTCGTGCTCCACGGAGTGGCGGTTCTCGCCGTAGTACGCGATGAACTCCCGGACGCCCGCCAGGTCGTCGACCACGCGGTTGTGCGGGGAGGTGGGCAGGCCCCAGGTCTTCAGCAGGTCGTAGGCCTGGGAGAGCCGGGTCATGCCCGAGAAGCCCCGGAGCGCGCCGATGCCGTGGACGACCATGTGCAGCGGGCGGGTGGCGGTGACGCGCGGGTCCTTCTGGCGCAGCGAACCGGCGGCGGCGTTGCGCGGGTTGGCGAAGGGCTTGTCGCCGGCGGCGACCAGGCGTTCGTTGAGCTCGAGGAACTTCCCCATCGGGAAGTAGACCTCGCCGCGGATCTCCACCAGCTCGGGGACGTCGTCGCCGGCGAGGCGGTCGGGGATCTCCGCGATGGTGCGGACGTTCGGGGTGATGTCCTCGCCCGTGCGGCCGTCGCCGCGGGTGGCCGCGCGGGTGAGGCGGCCGTTCTCGTAGGTGAGGTTGACGGCGAGTCCGTCGACCTTCAGCTCGCACAGGAAGTGGTACTCCTGCTCGCCCAGTTCACGGGCGATGCGGTCCACCCAGGCGCCGAGCTCGTCGTCGTTGAAGGTGTTGTCGAGCGACAGCATCCGCTCGCGGTGCTCGACCGCGGTGAACTCCGTCTCGTACGAACCCGAGACCTTCTGGGTCGGCGAGTCCGGTGTGCGCAGCTCCGGATACTTCTCCTCCAGGGCCTCCAACGTCTTCAGCAGCGTGTCGAACTCGGCGTCGCTGACGACCGGAGCGTCCTTCACGTAGTACCGGAAGCGGTGCTCCTCGACCTGCTCCGCCAGCTGCGCGTGCTCTTCGCGGGCCCCGGCGGGCACCGCCGTCGTCTCCGCCTGCTTGTCGCCGGCCACCGTGTTTCCTCCCGTTACTCTGGGTTGTCCGCGAGGGATCTCGCCGCCTGGACGCAGTGGGCCAGCGCCCTGCGTGCGTAGTCGGGGGACGCGCCCGCGAGTCCGCACACCGGCGTGATCGTGACCGCCTCCGCGAGAAGCCCCGGTGACAGCCCCAGCCTGCGCCACAACGTCCTGACACCCATGACGCTACCGGCAGGGTCTGACAACGGGCCGTCCGTGCCGGGGACGACACCGGCGAACAGCCGCGTACCGCCTTCCACGGCCTCACCGATCGCTTCGTCGTCACGCTCCGTGAGGAGGGAGAAGTCGAAGGAGACCGCGGCCGCGCCCGCCCGGCGCAGCAGCGCGAACGGGACGTCCGGTGCGCACGAGTGGACCACGACCGGGCCCTCGCCGTTCACCCCGACGATGTCGCGCAGGGTGTCCTCGGCGATCTGCCGGTCGACGGCGCGGTGGGTGCGGTAGCCGCTGGCGGTCCTGATC
Organism: Streptomyces sp. NPDC056628; assembly: GCF_042792555.1. NCBI lineage: Bacteria > Bacillati > Actinomycetota > Actinomycetes > Kitasatosporales > Streptomycetaceae > Streptomyces > Streptomyces sp. NPDC056628. Next base: position 52,744 of record NZ_JBHTWG010000032.1, on the reverse strand, counting down.
TGGCCGCGCAGCACCGCGATCAGGGAGGGCTCGTCGAGCTGGAGGACGACCTGGGCGCCGGGGACCCGGCGCCGGACCTCCGCGAGATGCTCGCGCAGGCCTTCGGCGAGCGAGGCGGCGAGGTCGCGGCAGGCCCCCGGATCGGACAGCGCGGCCTCGCCGTTGCGCAGTTCCAGGGCCGCGGCGAGCGTCCAGGGCCCCACCGCCTGGACCTTCAGCGGCCCCTCGTAGCCCTGGGTGAACTCCTCCAGCGCGTCGAGGTCCTCGCCCAGCCAGGACCGGGCCCGCCGGGTGTCCCGGCCGGGCCGGTCGCCGATCCGCCACCCGCTGGGCTCCACGCGCGCGTACAGCTCGACGAGCATCCCGGCGGTCCGCCCGATCATGTCGGCGCCGGGCCCGCGGGCGGGCAGTTCGGCCAGGAACGGGAAGTCCTCGAGGGAGCCGGTGGCGGTCTTCGCGGCCTCGCGGGCGTCGCCGCCGGGCAGCGAACCGACGCCGGTGGCCGCGCCGAACAGGTATTCAGTGCTGTTGCTCACCCTGAAAGACTATGCAACGCGGCGCGGCCTTCGCGCCGGTCACCTGCCCGGCCGGACCGTCAGGTCGTTCACCTCCGCGTCCCGGGGCAGATCCAGGGCCATGACGATCGTCGTGGCGACCGACTCGGGGTCGATCCAGCGCGCGGCGTCGTACTCCTTGCCCTCCTGCTGGTGCACCTTCGCCTGCATCGGGCTCGCCGTGCGGCCCGGGTAGACCGAGGTGACCCGGACGCCGTTGCCGTGCTCCTCGGCGCGCAGCGAGTCCGCCAGGGCCTTCAGTCCGTGCTTGGAGGCGGCGTACGCCCCCCAGTCGGCGTGCGCGGTGAGTCCGGCGCCGGAGTTCACGAACAGCACGTGCCCGCGGGTGGCGCGCAGCTGGGGCAGGAAGTGGCGGGTCAGTTCGGCGGGGGCGATCAGGTTGACGTTCAGCTGGTGGCGCCAGGACTTCGGGGTGAGCTCGCCGACGGGGCCCAGGTCCACGACGCCGGCGATGTGCAGCAGGGAATCCACGCGGTCCGGCAGCGACTGGTGGGAGAAGGCCCAGGACAGCCGGTCCGGGTCCGCCAGGTCGCCGACCAGGGTCGCCGCGCCCGGGTACAGGGCCGCGAGCTCCTTCGCGCGGGCGGCGTCGCGCGCGTGCAGGACGAGCTCGTCCCCGCGCGCGTGCAGACGGCGGGCGACGGCCGCGCCGATTCCGGAGCCCGCTCCGGTGATCACATGTGTAGCCATACCCGCCATGCTCGCACCGGCCGGGATCACGCCACGCCCTGGCTCTCCTCCAGGTAGGCCAGCGCCCCCACCGGCTCCTCCGCGAAGAACACCAGCTCGGTGAGCGGGCGGGGCAGGAAGCCCTCGTCCTCCATGCGCCGGAACTGCTCCTTCAGGCCGTCGTAGAACCCGGCGGTGTTGAGCAGGACCACCGGCATCTCGGTGTGGCCGTGCTTCTTCAGCTCCAGGATCTCGGTCGCCTCGTCCAGGGTGCCGGTGCCGCCGACCATGATCACGACGGCGTCGGCCTTCTCCAGCAGCAGCCTCTTGCGCTCGGCGAGGTCCTTGGCGATCACCATCTCGTCGACGCCCGGCCGCACCTTGGCGGCGAGGAACTCGACGGAGACCCCCACGAGCCGGCCGCCGGCCTCCTGTACCCCGTCGGCGACGACCTTCATCAGGCCGACGTCGGAACCGCCCCAGACGAGCGTGTGCCCGCCCTTGCCCAGCAGTTCCGCGAAGTCGCGCGCGGGGCGGGTGTAGCGGTCGTCGAGGTCGGCGGCGGAGAGGAAGACGCAGATACGCATGGGCCCACGGTACGCGGGAAGAACGGACGGCCCGCGCGCGCTGACCCCCATATGACCCTTGGACACACGATCACGATCGAGCAGGGGACCCGGCGCGTGCGGGTCGTGCACGACGGCCAGGTGCTGGCGGAGAGCGACCGGCCGCTGGTGCTGCGGGAGACGGGCTGTCCCGTGCGCTACTACATCCCGCCGGAGGACGTCCGCCTGGACCTGCTGACCCCGTCGGCCACCCACAGCCACTGCCCCTTCAAGGGCGACGCCTCCTACTGGTCGCACGGTGACGCCGCGGACCTGGTCTGGGCGTACCCGGACCCGAAGACGGACGTGGCCGCGATCAAGGACCACCTCTGCTTCTACGAAGTCGAGGTGTCGTAGGCGATTAGTTCCGTGCCGTGCGGCAATCTGCACAGGCATGGACAAGAAGACCATTTCGGCCGACGGTACCTCCCTCGCCTACGCGACCCGGGGCGAGGGACCGCCGGTGATCCTCGTCAGTGGCGCGATGTCCACCGGGGACACGGTGGCGCCCCTGGCGGAAGCGCTCGCGGATCGCTGCACGGCCGTCGTCTACGACCGCCGGGGACGCGGCGAGAGCGGTGACACCCAGCCGTACACGGTGGAGCGCGAGGTCGAGGATCTGGCGGCGCTGATCGACGCGGTCGGCGGCGAGGCGGCGCTGTACGGCGTCTCCTCGGGCGGGGCGCTGGCGCTACGGGCGGCGGCGAGCGGGCTGCCGGTGCCCCGGCTCGCCGTGTACGAGGTGCCGTTCGCGGTCTACGAGGGCGGCGCCGAGGAGCGGGCGGAGTACACCGAGCGGCTGGCGAGCGCGCTGGCGCGGGACCGGCACGGGGACGCGGTCGAGCTGTTCCTGCGGCTCGCCGGGCTCGGCGAGGGGATCATCCAGGGCGCCCGGCAGTCCCCGATGTGGCCCGCGATGGAGTCGATCGCCCCGAGCCTGGCCTACGACGACGCCGTGATGGGCGACGGGCTGGTGCCCGAGGCCCGGCTGGCGTCCATCACGGCCCCGGTCCTGTCGCTCGCGGGCGGCGCGAGTCCCGAGTGGATGCGCGAGGCGGCCCGCGCCGTCGCGGACACGGCCCCGCGGGGGACGTACCGGGTGCTGGAGCGGCAGTCCCACATGGCGGAACCGGAAGTGCTGGCGCCGGTGCTGGCGCAGTTCTTCGGGGAGTGACCGGCGCGGGGTACGCGCGGGTGCCCCGCTCGCGCGCGGGGCTTCAGAGCGCCGGGGTGGCTTCCTTCGCCCGCACCGTCGAGGCGATCGTCGCCGATCCCACCACGCGTGTGCCGTCGTACAGCACGATCGCCTGGCCGGGGGCGACGCCGCGCACCGGCTCGGTGAAGGACACCTCGAGGGAGCCGTCGACGAGGTCCGCCGTCACCTCGGTCTCGCCGCCGTGGGCGCGCAGCTGGGCGGTGTAGGTGCCGGGGCCGGACGGGGCCGCGCCGCACCAGCGGGGCTTGATCGCGGTCAGGGCGGAGACCTCGAGGGCGGACGCCGGGCCGACCGTGACGGTGTTGTCGACCGGCGAGATGTCCAGGACGTAGCGCGGCTTGCCGTCGGGCGCCGGGGTGCCGATGCGCAGCCCCTTGCGCTGGCCGATGGTGAAGCCGTACGCGCCCTCGTGGGTGCCGACCTTGGCGCCGGACTCGTCGACGATGTCGCCCTCCGCCTTGCCGAGGCGGGAGGCGAGGAAGCCCTGGGTGTCGCCGTCGGCGATGAAGCAGATGTCGTGCGAGTCGGGCTTCTTGGCGACGGCGAGGCCGCGGCGCTCGGCCTCCGCGCGGATCTCCTCCTTGGTGGTGACCGTGTCGCCGAGCGGGAACATCGCGTGGGCGAGCTGCCGGTCGTCGAGCACGCCGAGGACGTAGCTCTGGTCCTTGGCCATGTCGGAGGCCCGGTGCAGCTCCCGGGTGCCGTCCTCGCGCACGATCACCTGCGCGTAGTGGCCGGTGCAGACCGCGTCGAAGCCGAGGGCGAGGGCCTTGTCCAGCAGCGCCGCGAACTTGATCTTCTCGTTGCAGCGCAGGCAGGGGTTGGGGGTACGGCCGGCCTCGTACTCGGCGACGAAGTCCTCGACGACGTCCTCGCGGAAGCGGTCGGCGAGGTCCCACACGTAGAACGGGATGCCGATGACGTCGGCGGCGCGGCGCGCGTCACGGGAGTCCTCGATGGTGCAGCAGCCCCGCGCGCCCGTGCGGAACGACTGCGGGTTCGCGGAGAGCGCGAGGTGGACGCCGGTCACGTCGTGCCCCGCCTCGGCCGCGCGGGCGGCGGCGACGGCGGAGTCGACCCCGCCGGACATGGCGGCGAGGACGCGGAGGGGGCGGGAGGGCTGCGCGGTGTCAGTCATAACCCCTCCAGGGTACGGGGGCCCGGGAACCAGGGCCCACGGGTATCCGTTGACGATCACATGGGACAGGGGAAGGCTTCGAAGGACGGCGACCGGAAGGTCGGGCGCCGCGCGGTGCTGATCGGCGGGGCGGTGGCCGCGGCGGGCTCTGCCGTCCTGGCCCGTGACGAACTGGCCCGCCTGTGGTGGCGGACGCCGGGCGTGGAGAAGCCGCGCAAGGAGGGCGAGGTCGACTACGCCGGGGCGCGGTGGGTGGCGGCCTCGGAGGCCAACTGGCGGCGGGCGGACCGGCCCGACGACTACGGCATCGACATGGTCGTCGTCCATGTCACGCAGGGCAGTTACGCGAGCGCGGTGAAGGTGTTCCAGGACCCGGAGCACAAGGCGGCCGCGCACTACATAGTCCGCAAGGACGGGCACATCACGCAGATGATCCGCGAGCTCGACGTGGCGTACCACGCGGGCGACCGCGCCTACAACGAACGCAGCGTCGGCATCGAGCACGAGGGGTTCGTGGAGCGCCCCGAGGACCTCACGGACGCGATGTACGAGGCGTCGGCCCGGCTGACGGGCCGCATATGCGCGCGCTACGACATCCCGGTCGACCGGGAGCACATCATCGGGCACGTGGAGGTGCCGGGGACGGACCACACGGACCCCGGCCGGCACTGGGACTGGGACCGGTACATGAAGCTGGTGCGGGCGGCGCGTACGGCGCCCGCCCGGGCGATGTCCGACCGGAGCCCGCGGGACCTCAGGTGAGGCCGGCCGCGCGGGCCCGTTCCACGGCCGGTCCGATGGCCCGCGCGACCGCCTCGACGTCGGCCGCGGTGGAGGTGTGGCCGAGGGAGAAGCGCAGGGTGCCGCGGGCCAGGTCCGGGTCGGTGCCGGTGGCGAGCAGGACGTGGCTGGGCTGGGCGACGCCCGCGGTGCAGGCGGAGCCGGTGGAGCACTCGATGCCCTGGGCGTCCAGCAGCAGGAGCAGGGAGTCGCCCTCGCAGCCGGGGAAGGTGAAGTGCGCGTTGGCGGGCAGGCGCCCGCCGGGCTCGGGGTCGCCGCCGAGGATCGCGTCCGGGACGGCCGTACGGACCGCGTCGACGAGGGAGTCGCGCAGGGCGCCGATCTCCCGGGCGAACCACGCGCGCTGCTCGGCCGCGAGGCGTCCGGCGACCGCGAAGGAGGCGATGGCGGGGACGTCGAGGGTGCCGGAGCGGACGTGCCGCTCCTGCCCGCCGCCGTGCAGGACGGGCACGGGGGTCTGGTCGCGGCCCAGAAGCAGGGCGCCGATGCCGTACGGGCCGCCGATCTTGTGGCCGGAGACCGTCATCGCGGCGAGACCGGACGCGGCGAAGTCGACCGGGACCTGACCGAAGGCCTGGACGGCGTCGGCGTGCAGGGGCACCCCGAACTCGGCGGCGGCCTCGGCCAGTTCACGGACCGGCATGATCGTGCCGATCTCGTTGTTGGCCCACATCACGGTGGCCAGGGCGACGTCGTCGGGGTTGCGGGCGATGGCCTTGCGCAGGGCGTCCGGGTGGACCCGGCCGTGCGTGTCGACGGGCAGGTACTCGACGGTGGCGCCCTCGTGCTCCCCGAGCCAGTGGACGGCGTCGAGGACGGCGTGGTGCTCGACGGGGCTGGCGAGGACGCGGGTGCGGGCCGGTTCGGCGGCGCGGCGGGACCAGTACAGGCCCTTGACCGCGAGGTTGTCGGCCTCGGTACCGCCGGAGGTGAAGACCACCTCGCTGGGGCGGGCGCCGAGTGCTTCCGCGAGGGTCTCGCGGGCCTCCTCGACGGTGCGCCGCGCGCGGCGGCCGGATGCGTGCAGGGAGGAGGCGTTGCCGGTGACGCCCAGCTGGGCGGTCAGTGCCTCAGCCGCCTCCGGGAGCATCGGAGTGGTCGCGGCGTGGTCGAGGTAAGCCATGGTGGCCACGATTCTAGGGGGCCCCGGTGAGCGGCCTCGTGTCAAGGCCGCCGCTCAGAAGCTCCAGGACAGCGTGTCGTCCATCTGCATGACGAGCAGCAGGACCAGCAGGTCGGCGACGCCCAGGCCCATGCCCAGGTAGGCGCGGCCCTTGCGGGCGGTGCCCCGCCACAGGGAGGCCGCGGCCAGGACGACGGCGGTCGGGCCGAGGAAGACGTTGAAGACGAGGAGGCCCAGGAGGCCGAGGATGAAGGACGCGACGGCCATGCCGTCGGCGTCGCGGGTGCGGGTCCGGGTGCGCGGCCGTTCGGCGGCCGGTGCGGTGAGGTGCATGGGTGTCAGCTCCTGTGAGGTCCGAAAGGACCGGTCGGCGGTGTCGGTGACGGCCGTGTCAGTGACGGCGGGCGTGGCGTTCGCGGGCGGCGAAGACGGCCAGCCAGCCGGCGATCATGACGGCGGCGACGGCGCTGAAGGCGATCGGCGCGTGGGCGACGGCGCCCAGCAGCACGCCCAGCAGCAGGAGCGCGGCGACGAGGAACAACATGGTCGGATCCCCCTCCGAGATCACGTGTCGATCTCTCTCATTTGGGTGAACAGTTGTGGTTACACTTGTTCACTGACTTCAGAGTACCCCGCCCCCGGCTTTCCAACTCCAGAGAACAGTTGTTAACTGCATGTCATGAGTCACACCCTCGGCATACGGCAGGCCCAGAAGCAGAAGACCCGGCAGGCGCTCCTGGACGCCGCGTTGGCGCTGCTGGAGGACCAGAGCCTGAGCAGCCTGGGTCTGCGCGAGGTCACCCGGGCCGTGGGCGTCGCGCCGACCGCCTTCTACCGGCACTTCCGCTCCACCGCCGATCTGGGCGTCGCCCTGGTGGAGGAGGCGCTCGGCAGCCTGCACCCGATGATCCGCACCATCGTCGCCTCGGACGGGGAGAGCGACCGGCGCATCGAGCGGGCGGTCGAGCTGATCGCGGGTCATGTGGAGACACATCCGGCCCATGTGCGGTTCATCGCCCGGGAGCGGCACGGCGGGGTGCAGCCGGTGCGCGCGGCGATACAGGACCAGCTCGCCCTGTTCGGCGAGGAGGTGAAGGCCGCGCTGGCCGAGGACCCCGTCTCGGAGGGCTGGCGGGACGACGACCTGCGCATGCTCGCCCATCTGTACGTCGACCAGATGCTGGTCACGGCCTCGCTGTTCCTGGAGGCCCTGGAGGGGCCGGAGGACGCCCGCCACCAGGTCGCCGAGGAGGCGATCCGGCGGATGCGGCTGATCGCCCTCGGCCGGGAGCACTGGCTGGACTGAGCGGCGGACGACGAGGGGCGGCACCCCCGTTCACCGCGGGTGCCGCCCCTCGTCGCGTGGGGACGGGCCTCAGCCGAGCCGCACCCGCGCCAGCTGCCGGGACTGGGCCACGAGCCGGTCCTCGCTGTCCCAGACCTCCGCGTCCTCCTCGAGGAAGCCGCCCGCGAGGTTGCGGGTCGTGATGGAGACCCGCAGCGGGCCGGGCGCGGGACGGTGACGCACATGGACTGTGAGCTCGACGGTCGGGACCCAGCCGGAGATGCCGATCTCGAAGGCGGTGGGCGGCAGGGCGTCCACGGCGAGCAGCAGCGAGAGCGGGTCGGCGTCACGGCCGTCGGCCAGGCCGAACCAGGCGCGCATCTCGCCCTTGCCGGACGGCCGGCCGATCGCCCAGCCGACAGTGGCGGGGTCGAGCTTGAGCATCAGCCGCTCGGTGATGGCGGAGCTGCCCGATACGGGGGCGGGTCCGTCGCCGGCGCCGAGGCAGTGCTCGACGGGCGGGATCGCCGGCGGCACGGCCGTCGTACGGACGTCGTCGGGGAGGGCGTCGAGATCGCCGTAGGAGGCGAGGACGCGGATGCGCTCGACCTCGTTGCCCTCGTCGTCGTACTGGAAGAGCGAGGCCTGGCCGGTGGAGAGGGTACGGCCCGTGCGGACCACGTCCGTGCGCACGACCGCGGGGCCCGGCTGGGACGCGGTCAGGTAGTGCGCGGAGATCGTGAACGGGTCGCTGTGCGGCAGGGCGTCCGCGAGGGCGCGGCCGAGGACGGCCAGCAGATAGCCGCCGTTGACGGCGCTGATGATGGTCCAGCCGGCGGAGAGGTCGATGTCGTACACGCCGGGCTCGCGCCGGGTGAGCGCGGTGTCGCGGTCGAACTCGCTGTCGCCGATCGTGGCCCGCTGGGCCGTGGTGGCGGAGGCTGCTTCTGGCATGGCTGAACGGTACAACAACTAACTACTAAGCGGTAGCTTTGCCGTCGGCGAGGGGGCGACCGTGAAACCCGGGGCCCGCTTCGCCCCTCTATGAGGACATGAGTCTCACCGGGACCCCGTTCCTCGCCACGCTCGCCGTGCTGTGCGCCACCGCCGTCGCCCTGCCGCTGGCCCTCTGGTCGCGGGTGCCCGGACCCCGGTTCGCCCGTGCCGCCGCCCGGCTGGCCATGCTGCTCTTCGCCCAGGCCACAGCGGTCGCCCTGGTCTTCACGCTGGTCAACAACTCCAACCAGCTCTACGACGACTGGGACGACCTGCTCGGGACCGGCGACCACGTCCGCGCGGCCGTCGACCTCGGCGCGAGCGGCACCGGCGGGATAGCCCTGGAGACCCTGCCCCGGGTGCCCCAGACCTTCGAGCGCGGCCGGGGGCCCGGCATGCGCACCGAGGGCGGGGTGCTCGTCACCCAGCTGGAGGGCCGGGTGTCGGGGGTCCACGCCGAGGTCAACGTCTGGCTGCCGCCCCAGTACGACGACCCCGCCTACCGGGAGCACCGGTTCCCCGTCGTCGAGCTGCTGCCCGGGTATCCGGGCTCCTCGAAGGCCTGGTTCGGGTCGATGGACGCCCCCGAGCAACTGGCGCCGCTGATGCGCGACGGGCGGATCGAGCCGTTCATCCTCGTCTCCCCGCGCACCAACCTGCTGCCGGGGGCGGACACCGGGTGCGCCAACATCGCGGGGCGGGTCAACGCCGACACCTGGCTCAGCGTGGACGTGCCGAAGATGGTCACGGACAACTTCCGGGCGCGGGCCGCGCCCGAGGGCTGGGCGGTGGCCGGCTACTCGGCGGGCGCCCACTGCGCGGTCAAGCTGGCCGTGGCCCACCCCGACCGCTACCGCGCCGCCGTCGGCCTGTCCGGGTACAACGACCCCGCCGCCGAGGCCGACTCGCTCGCGGCCCGCACCCCCGCGCTGCGCGCCGCCAACGACCCGTACGCCCTGCTGACACGCTCCCCCGCCCCACCGCCCGTCGCGCTGTACCTGTCCGGGCAGCCGGGCGACGGGTACGAGGCCGCGCAGGCCCTCGACCGCGCCGCCCAGGCGCCCACGCGGGTGGACGTGGTGTTCGTCCCGCCGAGCGCCGGAGGCCACACCATGGCGCTGTGGAAGCCGCAGGTCGTACCGGCCTTCCGCTGGCTGAGCGAGCTGATGGCGCCCCAGGGCACGTCCCGCGCTACTCCTCTCGCACGGTCGAGCGCCGGTTCCACGCACGCGGAGCCCGCCAGTGGAACCGCATGGCGAGCAGCCGCAGCACGAAGGCCGTGACCGCCGCGAGCGCGCCGGTGACCGGGGTCAGGGCGTCGTAGTGGATGCACAGGACGGTCAGCGAGGCGCCGACGATCGCGGGGACGGCGTACAGGTCGCGGTCCCAGCGCAGCAGTGACGGCACCTCGTTGGCCAGCACGTCGCGCAGCACACCGCCGCCGACGGCGGTCGCGAGGCCCAGGGCGACGGAGGCGGTGAGGTTCAGCCCGTAGTCGTACGCCTTCGCCGTCCCGGCGACGCAGAAGAGGCCGAGGCCCGCCGCGTCGAAGACGTTCACGCCGGTCTGGATGCGCTCCACGTGCGGGTGGAGGAAGAACACCAGGAGCGCGGCGAGCAGCGGGGTGAGGAAGTACCCCAGGTCCGTGAACGCGGCCGGCGGCACGGCGCCGATGACCACGTCCCGGAACAGTCCGCCGCCCAGGGCCGTGACCTCGGCGAGGACGGCTATGCCGAAGACGTCGAAGTTCTTGCGGACCGCGAGCAGGGCGCCCGAGATCGCGAACACGAAGATCCCGATCAGGTCGAGCGTGTGCTGGACGGACGGAGTGAACAGTTGCTGGAGCACCCGTACATTCTTACGCAGCAAACAGCCCCCGCCTTACAAAAGAAGGCGGGGGCTGCAGCGTGGGTTACTTCTCGTCACCCTCGGCGGGAGCGTCCGTGGACGCCTCGGCGACAGGCTCCGGGTCCTCGGCGGCGGGCTTCGCGCCCTCGGCGACAGGCTCCGAGCCCTTGACGACAGGCTCCGGGTCCTTGGGGATCGGCTCCGGGTCCTCGGCGGCGGGCTTCGCGCCCTCGGCGACAGGCTCCGGGTCCTCGGCGACAGGCTCCGAACCCTTGACGACAGGCGCCGGGTCCTCGGCGACAGGCGCGGCGGCCTTCTCCGTCTCCGGCCGCACCTCCGCGGCCACCGCGGCCGACGTCTGCGCCGACTCCGCGAGCACCTCGTCGGCCACCAGCTCGGCGGCCTCCTTGGCCGCCGTGAGCAGCACCGTGTCCTGCGGCTGCTGGTCCTCGAAGTTCTCCGGGTGGTGGCACGCCACGCGCTGGCCGGGCCTCAGCTCCAGCAGCGGCGGCTCCACCGTCCGGCAGACCTCGGTCGCCTTCCAGCACCGCGTGTGGAAGCGGCAGCCGGGCGGCGGGGCGATCGGCGAGGGCACGTCACCGCGGAGCAGGATGCGCTCGCTCTTGGCGCCCCGGCGCTTCGGGTCCGGCACCGGCACGGCCGACATCAGGGCCTTGGTGTACGGGTGCATCGGCGCCTCGTACAGCGAGGTGCGGTCGGCGAGTTCGACGATCTTGCCGAGGTACATCACCGCGATACGGTCCGACACGTGCCGGACGACCGAGAGGTCGTGCGCGATGATCACGTAGGTCAGGCCGAGTTCCTCCTGGAGGTCGTCCATGAGGTTGACGACCTGCGCCTGGATGGAGACGTCCAGGGCGGAGACCGGCTCGTCGGCCACGACCAGCTTCGGCTTCAGCGCGAGAGCCCGGGCGATGCCGATGCGCTGGCGCTGGCCGCCGGAGAACTCGTGCGGGTAGCGGTTGTAGTGCTCGGGGCTCAGGCCCACCAGCTCCAGGAGCCGCTGGACCTCCTTCTTCACCCCGCCCTCGGGCTCGACGCCCTGGAGCCGGAAGGGCGCCGAGACGATCGACCCGATGGTGTGCCGCGGGTTCAGGGAGCCGTAGGGGTCCTGGAAGATCATCTGGATGTCCCGCCGCAGCGGGCGCATCCCGGCCGTGTTCAGCCGCGTGATGTCCTTGCCCTCGAAGTGGATCGAGCCGCCCGTCGGGTCCTGGAGGCGGGTGATGACCCGGCCCATGGTCGACTTGCCGCAGCCGGACTCGCCGACCACGCCCAGCGTCTCGCCCTTGCGCACCTCGAAGTCGATGCCGTCGACGGCCTTGACCGCGCCGACCTGACGCTGGAGGACGCCCTTGCGGATCGGGAAGTGCTTCTGCAGGCCCTCGACCTTGAGCAGCACCTCGCGCTCGGCGGCGGGAGCCGGCGCCTGGGCCGGAACGGCCGCGTCCGATTTCTTCGTCTCACTCACAGCTTCGGCGCAATCTCTTCGGTCCAGATCCGCGTGCGGTCCTCAGCCGAGAGGTGGCAGGCGGAGAAGTGTCCGCTGCCGACCGGCTGGAGCTCCGGGCGCACGGTACGGGTGACATCGCCCTTGGGGATGTCGGCGTACGGGCAGCGCGGGTGGAAGGCGCAGCCCGACGGGACGTTGATGAGGCTCGGCGGCTGGCCCTTGACGGGGATGAGCCGCTCGGAGGTCTCCCGGTCGATGCGCGGCATCGAGCCGAGCAGGCCCCAGGTGTAGGGGTGCTGCGGCCGCTCGAAGACGTCGTCGACGGAGCCCCGCTCCACGCACCGGCCGCCGTACATCACGAGGACGTCGTCGGCGATCTCGGCGACCACGCCGAGGTCGTGGGTGATGAGGACGACCGCGGAGCCGAACTCCTTCTGCAGGTCGCGGATGAGGTCGAGGATCTGCGCCTGGACGGTCACGTCGAGGGCGGTCGTCGGCTCGTCCGCGATGAGCAGCTCGGGGTTGTTGACCAGCGCCATCGCGATCATCGCGCGCTGGCGCATACCGCCGGAGAACTCGTGCGGGTAGTTGTCGACGCGCTTGCCGGGCTCGGGGATGCCGACCCGGTCGAGCATCTCGATCGCCCGCTTGCGCGCGGTCTTCTTGCTGACGTCGTGGTGGACCCGGTACGCCTCCACGATCTGGTTGCCGATCGTGTAGTACGGGTGCATCGCGGACAGCGGGTCCTGGAAGATCATCGCCATCTCGCGGCCGCGCAGCCGGCGCACCTCATTCGGGTCGGCGGAGATGAGCTCCTTGCCGCCGAGCCAGATCTCGCCGGACATCCGCACGTTCTTGCCGCGGGCGCCGAGCCGGTGGAGGCCCATGACCGCCAGCGAGGTGACCGACTTGCCGGAGCCGGACTCGCCCACGATGCAGAGGGTCTTGCCCTTCTCCAGCGAGAAGCTCAGGCCGTCGACGGACTTGACCAGACCGTCGTCGGTCGGGAAGTGCACCTTGAGGTCGCGGACTTCGAGGAACGCCGTGGGCGCGTCGGAGGGGCCCTTCACGGGCTCCCCCACTGCGGCACCGGTCTTGGAGAGTTCGGTCACGAGATCCTCACCCGCGGGTCGGCGGCGGCGTACAACAGGTCCACCAGGAAGTTTGCGAGCACGACGAAGAAGGCGGCCAGGAGCGTGACGCCGAGGATCGGCGGCAGGTCGTTGTCCCGGATGGACTGCACCGCGTACTCGCCGATGCCGTGCAGGGAGAACACCGTCTCGGTGATCACGGCACCGCCGAGCAGGAGCCCGAGGTCCATGCCGAACACGGTGATGATCGGGGTCAGCGCGGCGCGCAGACCGTGCCGGACCACGACCTTCCGCTCCCGCAGGCCCTTGGCGCGGGCGGTGCGGATGAAGTCCTCGTTCATCGTCTCCAGCATGCCCGAGCGGGTGAGCCGGGCGTAGATGGCCGAGTACAGCAGGGCGAGCGAACACCACGCCGGGAAGAGGGTGTTGGCCCACTGCGAGGGGTTCTCGGTGAACGGGACGTACTCGCGGCCGAAGATCGGCCACTGGAAGGTGAAGAGGAACAGCGCGAGCTGGCCGGTGAAGAACATGGGCAGCGAGACACCGGCGAGTGCGATGCCCATGAACGTCCGGTCGGCGAACGACCGCGGCTTGAGCGCGGAGATCACACCGGCCGTGACACCGCCCACCAGCCACAGCACGGCGGCACCGGCGGCCAGGGAGACCGTCACGGGCAGCCGGTCGGTGAGCTGGGGCCAGACCTCGACGTGCGTCTTGAAGGAGTAGCCGAAGCAGGGCGCGCTGCAGTGCGCCGTGGTGGGGCCGAGGTCGTAGGTGGCGCCGGAGACGATCCCCTTGATGAAGTCCCAGTACTGGACGTACACGGGCTGGTCGAGACCGAGGTTCTGCTTGACCGCCTCGATGTCGGCCTGGGTGGGACTCTTCCCGATGTACTGCTGGGCCAGCTGGTCGGCCGTCTGGCCGGCGAGCCTGGGCAGCAGGAAGAAGATCGCGAAGGTGACCGCGGTGACGACCAGCAGCAGGATCACTGCCGCGAGCGTCCGGCGGAGGATGTACGAGATCACGGGGATCGGCGCTGGTGCCCGCGGGCCGCGAGGCCCGCGGGCACCAAAGCCTTCACCTGCCTTCCGGGGCTACTTCTTGGTCGTACCGATGTTGAGGTAGTCGTACTGACCGCTGAAGGCCGCAGTCGACACCAGGTTGGTGAAGCCGGCGGGGCGGTACAGCAGGACCTTGAAGTAGGTCAGCGGAACGAGGGCCGCCTCCTCCATCACCTTCTTGTCGATCTGGCCGTAGAGGCCGTCACGCTCGCCCTGCTCCTCGCTGGCGATCGCCTTCTCCAGCATGGAGTCGACGTCCTTGTTGTCCAGCTGCGACAGGTTGGTGTTGCCGGAGTCGCCGATCGCGTCGCTGTGCAGGATCTGCTGCAGGAAGCCGTAGCCGGACGGCCAGTCGGCACCCCACTGCATCATGTGCAGGCCGATGTTCTGCTTCTTGTTGAACTTCGGCACACCCGCGGCGTCCGTGAAGTACTTGCCCGACGGGAACTGCTTCAGAGAGGCGTTGATGCCGACCTTCTTCAGCGAGTCGATGATCGCGGTGGCCGCGTCGATCTCCGCCGGGCGGTCGCTGCGCGCCGAGATGTTGGTGTTGATCGACGTCTTGCCGCAGGCCTTCAGCTGCTCCTTGGCCTTGGCGACGTCACCCTTGTTGCCCGGCGTTGCGTACAGGTCGGACTTCTGGTAGCCCGGGATGTCCGGCGGCAGGACGGTGGAGGCGATGTCACCGCGGATCGGGCCGCCGAGGGCGGTCTGCACGGAGACCTTGTTGACCGCGAGCTCCACGGCCTTGCGGCACTCGACCTTGTCGAACGGCGCGAGCTTGGTGTTGATCGCCATGTAGACCAGGCGGCCACCGTAGGTGTTGTCGGTGTTGGCCTTCTGGTCCGAGGAGTTGACGACCTTCGCCTGGGTCGCGGCCTGGACGCCCGTACCACCGAGGTCGATGGCCTTGCCGGCCATGACGTCCTGGTCGATGGTCTCGGCGTTGACCTTCAGCTTGACGACGACCTTGTCCGGGTACTGCTTGCGCAGCGGGTCGGTCTTGGCGTCCCAGTTCTCGTTGCGGACCAGGACGGCTTCCTTGCCCTCCTGGTAGCTCTCGAACTTGTAGGAGCCCGACGACACGATCTTCTTCACGTAGTCGACGCCGGTGTCCTTCGCCTTCGGCACGGGGGCCGTCTGCGGAGTGGCGACCAGGTAGTCGAACTCCTGGAAGGCGCGGTTGAGCTTGAAGACGATCGTGGTGTCGTCCGGCGTCTGGATGGACGAGATGCCCTTGTCGCTCTTGTCCTTGTACGGGCCCTTGTACTTGTCGCCGCCCTCGAGGAACTGCTGGAAGTAGCTCGGGCCGAGGGAGAGCACGTCACGCGCGAAGTTGGAGCGCTCGACGGCGTACTTCACGTCCTTGGACGTGATCGGGGTGCCGTCCTCGTACTTCAGGCCCGGACGCAGCTTGTACGTCCAGGTCTTGCCGCCGTCGCTGGGCTCGCCCGGGGCGGAGGCCAGGTCCGGGACCAGCTCGTTGCCGGACTCGCCGGCGCCGGGCTTGAACGTCATCAGCGGGCGGGCGTACAGCCGGCTGAGGTTGTACATGTACGCGTAGTACGTGTTGCCCGGGTCGAAGGAGTCCGGGACGTCGGAGTACTCGTACGTGACCGTCCCACCCTTCTGGGTGGAGGCGTTGACGACGTCCTTGGTCGCGGCGTTGGCCCCAGCCGACTTCGATCCGTTGTTGTCCGAGTTGTCATCGGCCTTGCTGCAGGCCGAAAGCAGCAAGCTCGCACTGCCGACGACCGCAACCGCGGCCAGCACTGACCTTCGCATGATGGTCTGCTTCCCCTCCATAGTTGGAAACTTGATGGGCTCTCGTCGCGGCCGCATGTCAGCGGCTGCGCGGGTCGAGAGCGTCACGAAGACCGTCGCCGAGCAGGTTGAACGCCAGGACGGTGACGAAGATGGCGAGGCCAGGCACGATCATGAACTGCGGGTCGACCTCGTAGAAGTCGACCGCCTGGTTGAGCATGCCGCCCCACGATGCCTGCGGGGGCTGGATGCCGACACCGAGGAAGCTCAGGCTGGCCTCGAAAAGGATGTTCGTCGGGATGAGCAGCGTCGAGTAGACGATGATCGGGCCGACCAGGTTCGGGAGGAGCTCCCGGAAGAGGATGTACGGCCCCCTGGCCCCCATGCCCCGGGAGGCGTCGACGAACTCGCGCTCCCTGAGGGCCAGGGTCTGACCGCGGACGATGCGGCCCAGATACGGCCAGTTGAAGAAACCGATGATGAAGATCAGCACACTGATGTGCAGCGGCAGGCCCTCCAGGCCGAAGGCACCGCCCTGCAGGGTGGCCGAGATGGCGATGGCGAACAGCAGCAGCGGGAAGGCCAGGAAGGTGTCCATCAGCCGGCTGATGATCGTGTCCACCCGGCCGCCGTAGTAGCCGGCCACGACGCCGAGGACGGCGCCGATCGTGTTGGACAGCAGCGTGGCGCCGAAGGCGACGACCAGCGAGACCCAGGAGCCCTCGAGGATGCGGGTGGCGATGTCGCGGCCGAACTTCGGCTCGACACCCAGCGGGTGCTCCCAGCTCATGCCGCCGAAGTCACCCTTGGGCAGCGAGGTGTTGGGGTCGATGAGGTCCTGGTTGAGCGCATTGGGGTCCAGGCCGAACAGCGCCTGGAGGGGACGCGAGAGGATCGCGAGCAGGATCAGCAGGATGACGACGACGCCGCCGGCGACGGCCACCTTGTCCTTCTTGAACCGGGACCAGGCGATCTGCCCCAGGGAGCGCCCCTCGATCTGGCTCTTCTCGATCCCGGAGAGCACGGCCTCAGGCTGTGCTCCAGCCTCCGCTCCCGTTGTCTCGATCGGTGCGGTCACAGTGGAATTGACCCCTCTCGGCCGGCGGTTGCCGACCCCCCTGGCTGCCGCGGTAGCGGTTGCTCTCACTCGCACACAGGGCCGACCGGCCCGTGCCTAGCGGGGAGTCTTCAATGTGGGGGCGATCAGTCGCCAGAGCTGACGGGGAAAGGATGCGTAACCGTGATGCTGTTTGGGGGATTCCGTTATCCGAACAGCGGGTAACAGGGGCCGGACACGGACCACTTGGGGCGTATAAGGGCGGACCGGGACCTTCTGATCGTATCTACGCGCGGAGATTCACCTGCGAAACCACAGCGGGAAGGCGCTCACGCCTACGACAGAGGGGGGTGGGACCGAATGGCGTTCTGGCAAGTCGAAGATCAGTAACGGCCCGGTGCCGGAGGGTAGCCATAGCCCGCGGCGGGGGCGGCGGCGTGTGCCTCACGGTCGTAGAACGGCCGCCCGTGCGACCGCATCCACATCGCCACCGGGTCGTCCTCGTCGGCCAGGGCGACGGTCGAGACCGGCAGTCCGTCCGGGACCGCGGTGACCGACTGGAGCATCATCGAGCGCACCGCGTCCACGGCGGGCGGGCTGGTGTCGTACACGTCCAGGCCGATCGCCAGGTACGGCGCCCCGAGCGCGGGCTGCACCCAGGCGCGGCGCAGGGTGCGCACGGCCGGGGTGCGGTGGGCGTTCTGCGCGACCAGGGCGTAGAACTGCGGGATCTCGATGGCGGGCTCCGACAGCCGCAGCGGGCCCGCGGGCTGGCGGTCCAGACCGGTGGCGATCCGGCGCAGGTCGAGCCAGGGGATGCCGACGCCGCCGCCGGGGGCGTGCGGGTTCAGCCAGAGGCCGTAGTGGTCGGGGTAGAGGGTGCGGGCCACGTCGAGCCCGTCGACGACCTCGTAGCTGCGGTTCCAGCCGCTGGCCGACAGCTCCTGGGCGGAGGTGACACACGGGGCGTAACCGTGGCCTTCGACCTGCATGTTCCCGTACTGGGCGTCCGGGGAGCCCGCCTGACCGTGCCACAGCAGCATCCAGACCTGGCCGGTGGCCGGGGTGGCGAGCGCGCGCAGGAGGGCCTCGTAGGCGTCGTAGCGCCCGGGGGTCACCTGGCGCAGCATGTGCTCGACCTGCCCGGTCGAGGTTGTGCCGCTCGCGCTCACCTTTTACCGCCCCTTCGGGAAAACATGGCTGTGCGCCCAGCTTAGAGCCTGTCGTTCGGATCGGTCCGGCGTCGCGTGAGCGCAGTATCTCGCCGTCGGCCTGATCCGAACGGCAGGCCCTGGGCGCTCCACCCGGCGAGCCGGGGAGGGCTCGGCACGTGAACTGGTCGGCCGCGCGGGGGCCGCGGGTGCGGACGGCGCGGTGCGCGGCGCCCCGGGAGGGACGCCGCGCCGCTCACCCGGGGTGTCAGGGCTCGCGCGTGTAGAAGGGGCGGACCTTGGCCCGCATCCAGTCGATGACGGGGTCCTGGGCCACGTCGAGGAGGATCAGGTTGACCGGCCAGGGCACGGGGACGCGGCCGAGGGCGCGGCCCAGGGCGTCCGTGGGGGCCGCCCTCAGGTCGCCCTCCCACTGGGTCAGTTCGACGCCGACGAACATGACCGGCGGGCCCGTCTCGACCGCGGCGAGACAGCGGCGGGCCGTGGCGACGACGCCGGTCGCCGCGAACTCGGCCGAGGCGGCGGACAGGAAGTCCACCGGGTCGTCCTGCCAGTCGGGCTCGTAGAGCGTGACGCGGCCTCCGGATGCCTGCCCGTCCAGCGGGGTGCGGCCCGACCGGCACACCTCGGCCACCGCCGCCGGGGGCAGCGGGACGCCGACCACCCCGCCCGGGTTGACGGCGATGCCCACGTGCGGGGGCAGTCCGCGGGCGAACTCCACGGCCGGGGCGACGGTGTACGCCATGTGGGAGCCGACGACCTGGCGGAACTGCTCCTCGGAGGAGAACACCGGGACATAGCCCTGGCCGTCGATCTCCATGCCGGGCAGGTCGAGCGGACCGCTGTCGGGGCCACCGCCGTTGGGCAGCGGCACCCAGACGAAGCTGCGGCCCAGCACCTCCACGATCCGGGCGCCCGCCGAGGGCTGGCCGAGGGAGGCGGAGAGCACCTCCTCCAGTTCGTTGCCGGGCCAGCCGCCGTGCGGGTGGAGAGGTGAGCCTGCCGGGAAGTCCGCGGGGAGATCCGCTGCGAAGTCCATCTGTGGGTGACCGCCTGCTGTGAAACACGTCTGAGGGTCGAAAGGCTACCGGTGCCCGGCGCCGGCCGGCGGGGTCCGGTCAGCCCGTAAAGCCGATCCGGCGCAGCGCCGCGGCCGCGTCCCGGTCGAGCAGCACGGCGGAGCCGCAGCCCCGGGGCAGGTCGCCGGCGGTGACCGCGCGCATCAGCCGGGCGGCGGCGCGCCGGTGGCGCAGGAAGGCGTACCGGGAGACGCCCCGGCCGCGCTCGCGCTGCCCCGCCAGCGCGGTGTCCGGGTCGACGTCGAGCACCAGCAGGTGCAGGACGCCGCCGCGGCGCCGGGCAGCCCGGGCCAGCCAGCCGCGCACCCACGCCTGGGTGCCGCAGTCGTGCACGACGAGCCCGCCCCCGCGCCGGACGGCGCGGCGCAGCCCGGCGTAGTGGGAGAGGCGGACCAGGGGGCGGTAGAGGGTGTAGGGCAGGAGGTCGGGCATCCGGGCGTCCCAGCGGTCCCGGGTGTCCTGGGAGTCGATGCGCGGGCCGCGCACGGTCCGCCGCATCAGGGTGGACTTGCCGCTGCCGGGCAGACCGGTGATCACGACGAGGTCGCGCGGGCCGAAGAGCAGGGCGTGCGGGCTGCGGCCGGACCGCTCGCGCAGGTCGCGGACGACGGGCGCGGGCGCACCGGCCTCGACGACGGGGGCGGCCGGCTGCCCGGGCAGGGCGATGCCCGACGTCGTGGCGTACGCCGAGGTGCGCTTCACCGTCATCGTCCTCCTCCTCCGCATACAGGCTTCCCCGTCCCCACCGCGTGTAAAGAGAAGGTAATAGACGATCGCCTCCGTTTTCGTTCGCTTACTGCCACAGGCCGGTTACAGATGTGGCCTGGGGCAGACGGGCCCGGGCGTGCGATGATGTCGGCGCCAACTGCATACCGGCCGTTTGAATCCGCGCGGGAGAGTCCCCGGCAGTACGCCGCCGGGGCGCCGAAGGAGCAAGTCCCTCCCTTGAATCTCTCAGGCCCCGTTACCGCGCGGGCGAGGCACATCTGAAAAGCGGGCCACCGTGCGCGGTGGCTCCACCCACGGTGCAAGCCATGAACTTCCCTGCCGGGGGTCGTGGCGAACCTCTCAGGTTCCGATGACAGATGGGGAGGACGTTCCTCGCCCGTCTGCCCTTGGAGAAGACCGACCGATGAGCAGTACCGCAGCCTCCGCACCGCGCCGTACCGCGCTCGATGCCCTGCATCGCTCGCTCGGCGCCACCATGACCGACTTCGCCGGCTGGGACATGCCCCTGCGCTACGGCTCCGAGCGCGACGAGCACAACGCGGTGCGCACCCGGGCCGGCCTGTTCGACCTGTCCCACATGGGCGAGATCACGGTCACCGGCGCCCAGGCGGCCGCCTTCCTCAACCACGCCCTGGTCGGCAACATCGCGTCCGTCGGCGTCGGCCGCGCCCGCTACACCATGATCTGCCAGGCCGACGGCGGCATCCTCGACGACCTGATCGTGTACCGGCTCGCCGAGACGGAGTACATGGTCGTCGCCAACGCCTCCAACGCCCAGGTCGTGCTCGACGCCCTGACCGAGCGGGTGGCCGGCTTCGACGCCGAGGTCCGCGACGACCGCGACGCGTACGCGCTGATCGCCGTCCAGGGCCCCGAGTCCCCCGGCATCCTGAAGTCCCTGACCGACGCCGACCTCGACGGCCTGAAGTACTACGCCGGCCTGCCCGGCACCGTCGCCGGCGTGCCCGCTCTGATCGCCCGCACGGGCTACACCGGCGAGGACGGCTTCGAGCTGTTCGTGAAGCCGGAGCACGCCGTGGCGCTGTGGCAGGCGCTGACCGGGGCCGGCGAGGGCGTCGGCCTGGTCCCGTGCGGTCTGTCCTGCCGGGACACGCTCCGCCTGGAGGCGGGCATGCCGCTGTACGGCAACGAGCTGTCGACCTCGCTCACCCCCTTCGACGCCGGGCTCGGCCGGGTGGTGAAGTTCGAGAAGGAGGGCGACTTCGTGGGGCGCGAGGCGCTCCAGGAGGCCGCCGCCCGCGCCGAGACGGCCCCGCCGCGCGTCCTGGTCGGCCTGGTCGCCGAGGGCCGCCGGGTCCCGCGCGCCGGGTACCCGGTCGTCGCCGGCGGCGAGGTCGTCGGCGAGGTGACCTCGGGCGCCCCCTCCCCGACCCTGGGCAAGCCGATCGCCATGGCGTACGTCGACGCCGCGCACGCGGTGCCGGGCACCCCCGGTGTCGGCGTGGACATCCGCGGCACCCACGAGCCGTACGAGGTCGTGGCGCTGCCGTTCTACAAGCGCCAGAAGTAGGACCCGCGAGCGGCACGAGCGCCGCCGCGCGTACAGACTGGCAGGGCGGCGTGCGCCCGCGCACGCCCGCCGCCGTGTCCGTGTCCCCCGTCCCCCCTTCATCAGCACTCCCGCGTGTACAGGAGAATTCAGGCCATGAGCAACCCCCAGCAGCTGCGTTACAGCAAGGAGCACGAGTGGCTCGCGACCGCCGAGGACGGCGTCGCCACGGTCGGCATCACCGAGTTCGCGGCGAACGCGCTCGGCGACGTCGTCTACGCCCAGCTCCCCGAGGTCGGCTCGACCGTGACCGCGGGTGACACCTGTGGCGAACTGGAGTCGACGAAGTCCGTCTCCGACCTGTACTCCCCGGTCACCGGCGAGGTCACCGAGATCAACGAGGACGTGGTGAACGACCCGGCCCTGGTGAACTCGGCCCCCTTCGAGGGCGGCTGGCTGTTCAAGGTGCGCGTCACGGAGGAGCCGGCCGACCTGCTCTCCGCCGACGAGTACGCCGCCCACACCGCCGGCTGAGGAGCCGTAGTCCCCCATGTCTGAGAACTCCCTTCTGAACACGCCCCTGCACGAGCTGGACCCGGCGGTCGCCGCGGCGCTCGACGCCGAGCTGGAGCGTCAGCAGTCCACCCTCGAGATGATCGCGTCGGAGAACTTCGCTCCGCTCGCCGTCATGGAGGCGCAGGGCTCGGTCCTGACGAACAAGTACGCCGAGGGCTACCCGGGCCGGCGCTACTACGGCGGCTGCGAGCACGTCGACGTCGCCGAGCAGATCGCGATCGACCGGGTCAAGGAGCTGTTCGGCGCCGAGTACGCCAACGTGCAGCCGCACTCGGGCGCCTCGGCCAACCAGGCCGCGCTGTTCGCGCTGGCCCAGCCCGGCGACACCATCCTGGGCCTGGACCTGGCGCACGGCGGTCACCTCACCCACGGGATGCGGCTGAACTTCTCCGGCAAGCAGTTCCAGGTGGTCGCGTACCACGTGGACGCCGAGAGCGGTCTGGTCGACATGGACGAGGTGGAGCGCCTCGCCAAGGAGCACCGGCCGAAGGTGATCATCGCGGGCTGGTCGGCGTACCCGCGGCAGCTGGACTTCGCGGCCTTCCGCCGGATCGCGGACGAGACCGGCGCCTACCTGTGGGTGGACATGGCCCACTTCGCGGGCCTGGTCGCGGCCGGGCTGCACCCCAACCCGGTGCCGCACGCCGACGTGGTCACCTCCACCACCCACAAGACGCTCGGCGGTCCGCGCGGCGGGATCATCCTGGCCCGCAGCAAGGAGTTCGCGAAGAAGCTGAACTCCTCGGTCTTCCCGGGCTTCCAGGGCGGCCCGCTGGAGCACGTGATCGCCGCCAAGGCGGTCTCGTTCAAGGTCGCGGCTTCCGAGGAGTTCAAGGAGCGCCAGCGCCGCACGATCGAGGGCGCCCGGATCCTCGCGGACCGGCTGACCGCGGCGGACGCCCGGGAGGCCGGGGTGAACGTGCTGTCCGGCGGCACGGACGTGCACCTGATCCTGGTCGACCTGCGTGACTCCGAGCTGGACGGGCAGCAGGCCGAGGACCGCCTCCATGAGGTGGGAATCACAGTCAACCGCAACGCGGTGCCGAACGACCCGCGTCCGCCGATGGTGACCTCCGGGCTCCGCATCGGCACCCCCGCGCTGGCCACCCGCGGTTTCACCGCGGAGGACTTCACCGAGGTCGCGGACGTGATCGCCGAGACGCTGAAGCCGTCGTACGACGCCACGGCGCTCAAGGCACGGGTGAAGGCGCTGGCCGACAAGCACCCGCTCTACGCCGGTCTGAACAAGTAGGACCGCCGTCCCTTTCCCGGGGCGTCCCGCACACTCGATGGTGCGGGGCACCCCGGGAAAGGCCCCCCGCACCACCCCGCACCGAGGAGTTTCCGTGGCCATATCGGTCTTCGACCTGTTCTCGATCGGCATCGGCCCGTCCAGCTCCCACACGGTGGGTCCGATGCGGGCGGCCGGTATGTTCGCGCGCCGGCTGCGCAACGAGGGCCTGCTGGAGTCCGCCACCGCCGTACGGGCCGAGCTGTACGGCTCGCTGGGCGCCACCGGACACGGCCACGGCACCCCGAAGGCGGTGCTGCTCGGCCTGGAGGGCGACTCGCCGCGCACCGTGGACGTCGAGTCCGCGGACCAGCGGGTGGAGTCGATCAAGGAGTCGGGCCGGCTGCGGCTGCTCGGCGAGCGCGAGATCGCCTTCTCCTTCGACGACGACCTGGTCCTGCACCGCCGCAAGGCCCTCCCGTACCACGCGAACGGCATGACCCTGTGGGCGTACGACGCCCAGGGCGCCGAGCTGCTGACGAAGACGTACTACTCGGTGGGCGGCGGCTTCGTCGTCGACGAGGACGCGGTCGGCGAGGACCGGATCAGGCTCGACGACACCGTCCTGAAGTACCCGTTCCGCACGGGCGACGAGCTGCTGCGTCTGACCCGCGAGACCGGCCTGTCGATCTCGGCGCTGATGCTGGAGAACGAGCGGGCGTGGCGCACCGAGGAGGAGATCCGCGCGGGCCTGCTGGAGATCTGGCGGGTGATGCGGGAGTGCGTGTCGCGGGGCATGAGCCGCGAGGGCATCCTGCCCGGCGGCCTGAAGGTGCGCCGCCGGGCCGCGAACACCGCGCGCAAGCTGCGTTCCGAGGGGGACGCGAAGGCGCTGGCCATGGAGTGGATCACGCTCTACGCGATGGCCGTGAACGAGGAGAACGCCGCCGGCGGCCGGGTGGTCACCGCCCCCACGAACGGCGCGGCGGGCATCATCCCGGCCGTCCTGCACTACTACATCAATTTCGTGCCCGGCGCCGACGAGGAGGGCGTGGTCCGCTTCCTGCTGGCCGCGGGCGCGATCGGCATGCTCTTCAAGGAGAACGCCTCGATCTCCGGCGCCGAGGTCGGCTGCCAGGGCGAGGTCGGCTCGGCCTGCTCGATGGCGGCGGGCGCGCTGGCGGAGGTGCTGGGCGGCTCCCCCGAGCAGGTGGAGAACGCCGCCGAGATCGGCATGGAGCACAACCTGGGCCTCACCTGCGACCCGGTCGGGGGCCTCGTGCAGATCCCCTGCATCGAGCGCAACGGCATGGCGGCCGTGAAGGCGGTCACGGCCGCCCGGATGGCGATGCGCGGCGACGGCTCGCACAAGGTGTCCCTGGACAAGGTCATCAAGACGATGAAGGAAACGGGCGCCGACATGTCCGTCAAGTACAAGGAGACGGCGCGCGGCGGGCTGGCCGTCAACATCATCGAATGTTGACGATTCCACGTCGGTGACGCGTCGGCCGTGCCACGGTGGGGCATAAGCCAGGTCAACTCCTGTCCCCCCACGGCACCTCAGGGAGTCCCCCCATGCTGCGCGGCATCGACGTGAGCGCGTACCAGTCCTCCTCCTACGACACCGACGGCCTCTCCTTCGTCTTCATCAAGGCGACGGAGGGCCGGTCCTACGTCAACCCCAAGCTCTCCGCCCAGGCCAAGCACGGCCGTGACGCGGGTCTGGTCGTCGGCTACTACCACTTCCTGTGGCCGGGGAACCTGACCGCCCAGGCGGACTACTTCCTGAAGCACGCGCCGGAGAAGGCGGGTGACATCCTCGCCGTCGACTGGGAGACGACCGGTGAGGGCACGCACGCCGGCAACGCGGAGAAGGACCGGTTCATCCGCCTCCTCAAGGAGAAGCGGCCCGACAACCGGGTGGTGCTGTACTGCAACCGTCACTACTGGCTGAACGTCGACACCACGTCGTACGCCGGGGACGGCCTGTGGATCGCCGACTACGTCACCAAGGGCAAGCCCCGGATCAAGGCGAAGTGGCGCTTCCACCAGTACACGGACGACCCGCTGGACAAGAACGTGGGGAACTTCTCCAGCAAGGCGGCGCTGCGGGAGTGGGCCGGGAACGCCTGAAGGGGCGCCGTCCTCACGGGGGGGCGCCCCTTCACGGGGTCCTGCCGCCGGGTCCTGCCCGGGTGCTACTTGTTCAGGAAGGCCCAGAACTCGTCGAAGGACAGCAGCTTGTCGCCGTTGAGGTCGCGGCTCTTGATGATGGCCTCGGCGACGGTCTCGGTGACATTCCAGTCGCCGCCCTGGGCGAGGGCGGTCTTGAACTCGGCGGCGGTGATGGTGCCGTCGCCGTCCGCATCGATGCGCTCGAACTGCTTGCGTGCTTCCTCGATGTCGATGTGCGCCACCGGTCCGCCCCTCTACTCGCGTGTACTCGCGTCAAGTCGTGTCGTGCTGGCTTTTTGCCGCAGGTCAGATTATCCGTTCGCGGAAGCGGGGTGGCCCTCAGCGCTCGGTGACCCTCATCTCGAACCAGGTCGTCTTGCCGCGGGGCAGCAGATCCACGCCCCACCGGTCGGCGAGCTTGTCGACGAGGAAGAGCCCCCGGCCGCTGACGTCCATCTCCTGGACCGGCATCAGACAGGGCAGACCGCGTGAGGGGTCGCGGACCTCGATGCGGATCCAGCCGCGGCGGCGGCGCATCCGTAAGCCGAAGACCCGGGCGCCGGTGTGGCGGACGGCGTTGCCGACGAGTTCGGAGACGAGGAGCACGGCGTCCTCGGCCATCCTGGGGCTCAGGGCCCACTGCCGCAGGACCACCGTCTGGGTCAGCCGGCGTGCGGTGGCGGCGGACTCCGGGCGGGACGGGAGCGGAACTTCGGCCTCCGTGGGATTGCCGAACAACTCCAGCGCCTTCGCGGCAGTTTCGTCCTCGACCGCCGGCGACCAGCGCGCCGCGGTCGCACGGCTGTGTCCCCGCGGCTGTTCGATACCCTCCAGCCCCGCCATGCCCCCATCATGGCCGCCCACGGGGCTCTCCGTGGCCGTTCCCGAGGAATACACCCCCCGGAAGCGGTGATTCCACTGCAGCCGTTCGGCATATGCCACAGGCAGTTCGGAACCGTCCACAGCCCTGCTGAGCTGCGCCTCAAGGCCCGTCGACGGCCTTTGACCAGTTCCCTCGACAAGGCACGCTTAAGGCTGCCTTAAGGCTGCCATAAACCGCCCCATCGAGGGATCCGGGTCAGACACGGCGTCAATTGCAAGGGTAAGGCGAACTTTCACCGGGCCGCCCGGGCGGGTCAGAGGAACTTCGCCTTGCCGGGACCCTCCTCGACGAAGCTCCGCATCCCGCGTTCGCGATCCTCGGTCGCGAACAGACCTGCGAACCAGTTCCGCTCGATGGTGAGGCCCGTCTCGATGTCCGTCTCCAGGCCCGCGTCGATGGACTCCTTGGCCGCGCGCAGCGCGATCGCCGGACCCTGGGCCAGCTTCGCCGCCCAGGCGTGCGCCTCGGCGTAGACCTGGTCGGCCGCCACCACGCGGTCCACCAGGCCGAGTTCGCGGGCCTCCTCGGCCTTGACCATCCGGCCCGTGAAGATGAGGTCCTTGGCCTTCGACGGGCCGACCAGGCGGGCCAGCCGCTGGGTGCCGCCCGCGCCCGGGATGAGGCCGAGCAGGATCTCGGGCTGGCCCAGCTTGGCGTTGTCCGCGGCGATGCGGAAGTCGGCGCACAGCGCCAACTCGCAGCCGCCGCCGAGCGCGTAGCCGGTCACGGCGGCCACGACGGGCTTGGGGATCCGGGCCACCGCCGTGAAGGACTCCTGCAGGGCGCGGGCGCGCAGGACCATCGCCGTGTGGTCCATGGCCTGCATCTCCTTGATGTCCGCGCCGGCCGCGAACACCTTCTCCCCGCCGTAGATCACCACGGCCCGCACGTCGTCACGGCGGCCCGCCTCCTCGGCGAGCTCCTTGAGCCGGTCCTGGGTGGCGACGTCCAGCGCGTTCATCGGCGGCCGGTCGAGACGGAGGGTACCGACGCCTTCGGCGACTTCGAGATTCACGGTCATGCGAGCAGGTTAACGGGGGCTAACGGGGAGCGGAGGGGTGCGGTCAGTCACATCCCGCGCCCGGGAACGCGAACGGCCCCGGTGCGGGAGCCGCACCGGGGCCGTCACGAGGCAGGAGCTACGCCTTCCACTTCTCCCAGGACATGTTCCAGCCGTTCAGGCCGTTGTCCGGGGCCACCGTGGCGTCGGCGGAGTTCTTCACGACGACGACGTCGCCGATCATCGAGCGGTTGTAGAACCAGGCGGCCGGAGCCTTCTTGTCCCAGGCGCCCTTGACGTCGCGCAGGCCGACGCAGCCGTGGCTGGCGTTGGTGTTGCCGAAGGCGCCGCTCGCCCAGTAGTTGCCGTGGATGAAGGTGCCGGAGTCGGTCAGGCGGATGGCGTGCGGCACGTCCTTGATGTCGTACTCGCCGTCGTAGCCGACCGTGTCGCCGTTCATCCGGGTCTGGACGAACTTCTCGGTCATGACCATCTGGCCGTTCCAGGTCTCGTAGCCCGGCGCGCCCGTCGTGACCGGGATGGTCCTGAGGACCTTGCCGTCCCGGGTGACCTTCATCTTCTTGGTCTTCACATCGACGTAGGAGACCTGGCTGCGGCCGATGGTGAAGGTGATCCTCTTGTCCTGCTCGCCGTAGACGCCGTCACGGCCCTCGACGCCGTCGAGGTCGAGGTCGACGGTGACCTTGGTGCCGGCCTTCCAGTACTTCTCGGGCCGGAAGTCCAGGCGGTCGTTGCCGAACCAGTGACCGGCGACCTCGACGGCCGGCTCGGTCTTGATGGTGACGGCCTTCTCGACGTCCTGCGGGTTGGTGATGCCCCGGTCGAACCGGAGGGAGAACGGCATGCCGACCCCGACCGTGGAGCCGTCCTCGGGGGTGAACCTGCCGAGGAAGGTGGCCTTCGGGGTGAGCGTCGTGAAGTCGGAGTCCCGCGTGGTCTGGACGCCCTCGGTGTCCTTGGCGACCGCGTGCACCGTGTACTTGGTGGAGGCGGCGAGATGCCTGGACGGCGTCCAGCTGGTGCCGTCGCCGGATATCTTGCCGTCGACGGCGTTCCCCTTGGCGTCCTCGACCTCGACGGCGGTCAGCCGGCCCTTGGCCGCGGTGACCTTCAGCGCGCCGCTGGTGTCGACGGACCCGGCCCCGTCCTTCGGGGCTATCGTCACCTCCGCGCGGGACTTGCGGGCCTCGGCCCGCGAGGAGTCCCCGCCCTTGCCCTCGTCCCCGCCCGCGTCCGATCCGCCGCCCCCGCACGCGGCGACCGCCAGCATCAGCACTGCGGCCAGTGCCGCCATGCCCTTGCGTCCACGCCGCGCGCGTGCGTCCACCGACGCCCCCGATATCGGCCGCACGTTCAATTCTGTGTCCTCCCCCGGGCCTCACCGGGCCCACTCCCCCGCGCGTCCACCGCGCTCACCGGCGCATATTAACCACAAGGCCAGGGCGCCGACGTCGGTGCGTCTGTCACCGTTTCGTTCCAACATCGCCGGGCGGGCGGGACGGCCCCCCACCACCCCACCCGGCGTTGTCCGCCGCCTACTTCACGGCGCTCCCCGCCTTCCATTCCTTCCAGGCCATGTTCCATCCCCCGAGGCCGTTGTCCGGGGCGACCTGCTTGTCGTTGCTGTGCACGACCTCGACGACGTCCCCGACGAGGCTGCGGTCGAAGAACCAGCCCGCGGGGGTGTCGGAGCCGCCGCCCTTGACGTCCCGCAGTCCCACGCACCCGTGGCTGACGTTGCTGTGCCCGAAGACGGAGGCGTCCGCCCAGTAGTTGCCGTGCAGAAACGTGCCCGAGTCGGTCAGGCGCATGGCGTGCGGCACGTCGGGGATGTCGTACTCGCCCTTGCCGTCGGCCTTCTTGAAGCCGACGGTGGCACCGTTCATCCGGGTCAGTTCGAGCATCTCGGTGACCACCATCTTGCCGTTGTAGGTGGTCGTCGCGGGGGCGCCCGCGGTGACCGGCACCGTCGTCAGGAGGGCGCCGTCGCGCCGCACCTCCATGGTGTGCCGGGCCGCGTCGACGACGGAGACCTGGTGGCGGCCCACGGTGAAGGAGAACGTCTTGCGCTGCAGGCCGTACACGTCGGGCGCACCCTCGACGTCCCGCAGGTCCAGTGCGACGGTGACCCGGGTGCCGGGCTTCCAGTACTGCTCGGGGCGGAAGTCCAGGCGGGCGGCGCCGAACCAGTGCGGGCGGATCTCCACGGCCGGTTCGGCGGTGACCCGGACCGCGCGCTCCACGGCGGCCCGGTGCGCGATCGCGCGGTTGAACTCCAGGGAGACGATCATCCCGGTGCCGACGGTCGCGCGGTCCTCGGGGGTGACGTACCCGATGAACCGCTTCTCGGGGACGTACGTGGTGAAGGTCGTGTGCCGTGCGCTGCGGCGTCCGTGGCCGTCGAGGGCCACCGCGTCGACCGTGTACCGGGCGGCCAGCGCGAGCCGGGGCTCGTCGGGCTCCCAGCGCAGGCCGTCCTTGGAGATGTGCCCGGGCACCGGCGTCTCCTCGGCGTCCTGCGACTTCACCACCCGCACCGACTCCAGGCGCCCGCTGCGCACCCGGACCAGCAGCCGGTCGCCCGGGGAGGCGCCCTTGGTGCCGTCGTCCGGGGTCACCCGGATGACGTCCTCGGGCGCGGGTGCCTTGTTCAGCACCTGGCCGAGCCCGGCGCCGTCGCCGTCCTCGGTACAGCCGGCCACTCCGGCCAGCAGTCCCGCCCATGTCAGTACGGCGGCCGCCACTGCCACCGCGCGCCGTGCGCGCCCTTGTACGTGCCTCACGTAGACCCCAACGACGGGGGGCCCCTGGGGAAACGTGAGTGCGAGCTACGCGGTGGGCAGAACAGTGGGGAGACGACGCGACGGGGGGCCGCGGCACGGGACGACCGCGGCCCCCTTCCCATACGTGTGTGGTCCCTGAGCCGTGGGAGGCCGTCAGGTGTCGAGCGCAGCCGAGCAGGAGGCGGTGGCCGGGGCGGTCGCCGCTGAGGAGGGGCGCCCGGCCACCGTCGTGAACGGGTCACGCGGCAGGGCCCCGGGGGTGCCCGTGTGGCCGGGCACGCCGGTGCCGCTCGGCGCCCGCTTCCGGGTGGGCCCGGACGGGGTGGCGGGCACCAACTTCGCGCTGTGGGCGGGCGGGGCGGAGGCGGTGGAGCTGTGCCTGTTCGACGAGCGGGGCAAGGAGACGCGCGCCAAGCTGACCGAACTGACGCACGAGATCTGGCACGGCTTCGTGCCCGGGGTGATGCCCGGGCAGCGCTACGGCTACCGGGTGCACGGCCGCTGGGACCCGTGGACCGGCGCCCGCTGGAACCCGGCGAAGCTGCTGCTCGACCCGTACGCGCGCGCGGTGGACGGCGACTTCGGCCTGCCGCCCGAGGTGTACGGCCATGTCCGGGACTGGCCCCAGCAGCATGTCGCGGACACCGTGCGCGACGAGCGGGACTCGGCGCCGTACGTCCCCAAGGGCGTGGTCGTGCACGACGACGCGCCCGACGACGAGTGGCAGGACGACCGCCGCCCGAAGACGCCCTGGGCCGACTCCGTGATCTACGAGCTGCATGTGCGCGGCTTCACCCGGCTGCACCCCGGCATCCCGGACGAACTACGCGGCACCTACGCCGGCCTGGCGCATCCGGCGGCGATCGAGCACCTGGTGGAGCTGGGGGTGACGGCCGTGGAGCTGCTGCCGGTGCACCAGTTCGCGCACGAGGACCACCTGCTGCGGCGCGGTCTGCGCAACTACTGGGGCTACAACTCCATCGGCTACTTCGCCCCGCACGCCGCGTACGCCGCCTCGGGGACGACCGGCCAGCAGGTCGGCGAGTTCAAGCGGATGGTGCGCGCCCTGCACGCGGCCGGGATCGAGGTCATCCTCGACGTCGTCTACAACCACACGGCGGAGGCGGGCGAGCTGGGCCCCACGCTGTCGCTGAAGGGCATCGACAACCGGGGCTACTACCGGCTGCAGGCGGACGCCCGCCGCTACGCGGACTACACGGGCTGCGGGAACACCCTGCACGTCGTCCAGCCCCACGTCCTGCGGCTCATCACCGACTCGCTGCGGTACTGGGTGACGGAGATGGGCGTGGACGGCTTCCGGTTCGACCTGGCCGCCGCGCTGGCCCGCTCGATGCACGACGTCGACATGCTGTCGCCGTTCCTCGCCGTGATCGCGCAGGACCCGGTGCTGCGGCGGGTGAAGCTGATCGCCGAGCCGTGGGACGTCGGCTCGGGCGGCTACCAGGTCGGCGCCTTCCCCCCGCTGTGGACGGAGTGGAACGACCGCTACCGCGACGCCGTGCGGGACTTCTGGCGCGGTGCCCTGCCGGACGTACGGGACCTCGGGTACCGCCTGTCGGGGTCGAGCGACCTGTACGCGTGGGGCGGGCGCAGGCCCTACGCCTCGGTGAACTTCGTGACCGCGCACGACGGTTTCACGCTGCGGGACGTGGTGTCCTACGAGCACAAGCACAACGAGGCGAACGGCGAGGGCAACCGGGACGGCTCGAACGACAACCGCTCCTGGAACTGCGGAGCCGAGGGCGAGACGGACGACGCGGAGGTCCTGGCGCTGCGGCGGCGCCAGCTGCGGAACCTGCTGACCACACTGCTGCTGTCGACGGGTGTGCCGATGCTGGTGGCGGGCGACGAGATGGGACGCACCCAGCGCGGCAACAACAACGCCTACTGCCAGGACAACGAGATCAGCTGGCTGAACTGGGGGCTGCTCCAGGAGCCGGGCTGGAAGGCGCTGTCCGACCTGACGGCGCGGCTGATCGCGCTGCGCCACCGGCATCCCGTGCTGCGCCGGCGCGCGTTCTTCTCCGGCCGGCCGCACTCGGCGGACGGGCTGCGCGACCTGGCCTGGTTCACCGCGAGCGGCACGGAGATGACGGAGGCGGACTGGTACGCGCCGGCCGCCACGCTGGGCATGTACCTGTCCGGGCGGGACATCCCGGGCCGGGACGAGCGGGGGGCGCCCGTCCTCGACGACAGCTTCCTCGTGGTCCTGCACGCCGGCCACCGGCCGGTGCGGTTCGTCCTGCCGGGGGCGCCGTGGGCGCGGCGGTACGAGGTGGTGGTCGACACCTCGCGGGAGGAGCAGGACCGGGCGCCGGGTGTGGAGCATCCGGCGGGGACGGAGATCACCGTGCCGGAGCGGGCCGTGCTGCTGCTGCGGGTGGCCGGCTGATCGGCCGAGGACGCCCCGCTCGTCCGCGCGAGAAAGCATCCCCCGATCGGATGATGGTCGGGGTACGAACTCGCCCATGTCCCTGCGTACGGCCCGTCGAACACGCAGGTCGTAGGACCAGGGGCGGACCGGGGTCCGGCCAAAACTCGGTGGGAAGTGTCAGTGGCGATCCGTAGGCTCGCTGCTGATGGCCACTACACGTGAAACCCCGGGGAGCAGGTCCGACCGATCCGCCGTGCGCACCCTGCTGCGCCTGTGGCCGTACGTGCGGCCGGTGCGTGCGCGGTGGTTCACCGCCGCCGCCGTGGCCGTCGTCGCCTCCTGTCTGGCGCTGGTCATCCCGCTGGTCCTGAAGTGGATGGTGGACGGCCCGGTCACCGAACGCGACTCGGCGGGGGTGTGGCTCGGCGCGCTGTTCCTGCTGCTCCTCGGCATAGGGGAGGCCCTGCTGTTCGGGCTGCGGCGCTGGCTGGTGGCGCGGCCGCTGGCCGGGGTCGAGGCGTCGATGCGCGCGGAGCTGTACCGGCATCTGCAGCGGCTGCCGGTGGCGTTCCACGACCGGTGGGCGTCGGGGCAGCTGCTGTCGCGCGGCACCACCGATCTGATGCTGGTGCGGATGTTCCTGGCGTTCCCGCTGACGTTCCTGCTGGTCAACAGTGTGACGATCCTGGCGGGCGTCGTCATCATGCTGGTCCAGGACGTCACGCTCGGGCTGGTGATCCTGGTGCCGGCGGTGCCCGTGATGGTCATGTGCGTCGTCTTCGAGAAGCGGTACGCACTGGTGGCGCGGCGCGCGCAGGACCAGGTCGGCGATCTGACGACGCTCGTCGAGGAGAGCGTGCTCGGCATCCGGATCATCAAGGGGTTCGGGCGCCACCGCAGCCAGGCCCGGGCGTTCCGGGAGATGGCGCGGACGCTGCGCGGCACGGAGCTGCACAAGGCGCGGCTGCTGGCGACGATCTGGGCCGTCATCATCACGCTCCCCGAGCTGGCCATCGGCGCGGCCCTGGTGCTGGGGACGGTGCGGGTCGCCGACGGCGACCTGTCGGCGGGCACCCTGGTGGCGTTCCTGTCGACGGCGCTGGCGCTGCGCTGGCCCGTGGACTCGATCGGCTTCCTGCTGGCGATGAGCCAGGAGGCGGCGACGGCGACCGAGCGGTACTTCGAGGTCATGGACGCGCTGCCGGAGGGCCGCGAGGTGGCGGAGGCGCCGCAGGACGGAACCGGCCGGGGGCTGCGCTTCGAGGGCGTGCGCTTCCGCTACCCGGACGCCCCCGAGGGCTCGCCGCCCGTCCTGGACGGCGTCGACCTGCACATCCGGCCCGGCGAGTCCATGGCGCTCGTCGGCGCGACCGGCAGCGGCAAGACGACGCTGACGGCGCTGGTGCCCCGGCTGTACGAGCTAACGTCCGGCCGCATCACCCTGGACGGCCGGGACATCACGGCGATGCCGCGCGAGGAGCTGCGCGCCCTGGTGGCCGTCGCCTTCGAGGAGCCCACCCTGTTCTCCGCGAGCGTCGCGGACAACGTTCTCATGGGGGCCGCTGCGGACGCCGGTGACCCCGAGCTGGAGAGGGCCCTGGCGGTCGCGCAGGCCGGCTTCGCGCACGACCTGCCGCAGGGCACCGCGACGCAGGTGGGTGAGCAGGGGCTGAGCCTGTCCGGCGGCCAGCGCCAGCGTCTCGCGCTCGCCCGCGCGGTGGTGGGCCGGCCCCGCTTCCTCGTGCTGGACGACCCGCTGTCCGCCCTGGACGTGCACACCGAGGCGCTGGTCGAGGCCGCCCTGCGGGACGTCCTCGCCGAGACCACCGCCCTGATCGTGGCGCACCGCCCGTCGACGGTCCTGCTGGCGGACCGCGTCGCCCTGCTCTCCGGGGGCCGCGTCGCCGCGGTCGGGACCCATCACGAACTGCTGCGGGACAACGCCGAGTACGCGCATCTCATGGCCGGAACCGAGGAGGCCGCCCGATGACGGCGACGACCGCCACCCCGCCGGGCACGGGCCGCCCGGACGAGCGCACCGGAACCCCGGACGACCCGTTCGACCACGACGCCCTGCCCTCGCCGCCGGGTGCCACGGCCGCGCTGCTGCGGTCCCTGCTGGCCCCGATGAAGGCCCGGGTCGTCGTGACCACGCTGTTGCTGCTGCTCCAGCAGGCGGCCGTGCAGGCGGGGCCGCTGCTGGTGGCGTACGCCATCGACTCGGCGGTCCCGGCGTTCCGGCGCGACGACCTGGGGCCGCTGATCGCGGTCGCGGCCGGCTATCTGCTGTGCGCGGTGGCCTCCGGCGGCCTGCAGTACGCGTTCTTCCGCGCGTCCGCCCGGGTGAACCAGGACGTGCTGCTCGATCTGCGGGGCCGTATCTTCCGCCACGCGCAGGCGCTCAGCGTCGACTTCCACGAGCGCTACACCTCGGGCCGGCTGATCTCCCGCTCCACCACGGACGTCGAGTCGCTGCGCGAGCTGCTCGACGAGGGCCTGCAGGAACTCGTCACCGTCATCCTGTCGTTCGTCTACATCTCGGCGATGCTGCTGTGGCTGGACCTCGGGCTGGGCGCGGTGGCCGTGGCCTCCCTCGTGCCGCTGTACCTGCTCGTGCGCTCCTACCGGCGGCGGGCCGCGCGCGTGTACACCCAGCGGTCCACCGCGATCGCGGCCGTCATCGTGAAGTTCGTGGAGACGATGAACGGCATCCGCCCGGTGCGCGCGTTCCGCCGCGAGCGCGCCAACGACGCCGGCTTCAGGGTCCTCAACCACCGGCATGAGCGCACCAACGGCGACGCCCTGCTGGAGATGGCCCGGTACGTCGTCGGCTCCCGGCTGGTCGCCAACACCGCGGTCGCGGGGATGGTGCTGTGGGGCGCCCACCGGGTCGCGGGGGGCACGCTGGCCCTCGGAGTGCTGGCGGCGGCCGTGCTGTACCTGCGGCGGCTGTACGACCCGATCGACCGGCTCGGCATGTTCCTCAACTCGTACCAGTCGGCGGCGGCGTCCCTGGAGAAGATCGCCGGTCTGCTGGCGCAGACGCCGTCCGTGCCGGATCCGGCCACGCCGAGGGAACTCCCGGCGCGGGTGGGCGGGCACCCCGGCCGCGAGGTCGTCTTCGACGGCGTCCGGTTCGCCTACCGCACCGGCGGCGAGGTGCTGCCCCGCTTCGAGCTCACCCTGCACGCCGGGCAGACCGTGGCGGTCGTGGGCTCCACGGGGGCGGGCAAGTCGACGCTGGCCAAGCTGCTCGCCCGGTTCTACGACCCGTCCGAGGGGCGGGTCCTGCTGGACGGCGTGGACCTGCGCGACCTCGCGGCGCCCGAGCTGCGGCGCGGGGTGGTCATGGTGACGCAGGAGGCGTTCCTGTTCTCCGGCACGGTCGCCGAGAACATCGCGATCGGGCGGCCGGACGCGCCCCGTGAGGAGATCGAGCGGGCGGCGAAGGCCATCGGGGCGCACGACTTCATCACCGCGCTGCCCGACGGCTACGACACCGACGTGCGCAAGCGGGGCGGCCGTATCTCGGCGGGACAGCGGCAACTCGTGGCGTTCGCGCGCGCGTTGCTCGCCGATCCGGCGGTGCTGATCCTCGATGAGGCGACCAGCTCGCTGGACATCCCCGGGGAGCGGGCCGTGCAGCGCGCGATGGCGACGGTCCTGCGGGGCCGCACGGCCGTCGTCATCGCCCACCGGCTGTCCACGGTGGAGATCGCCGACCGGGTGCTGGTGATGGAGCACGGCGGGATCGTCGAGGACGGCGCGCCCGCCGACCTCGTCGCGGGCACGGGCCGCTTCGCGGACCTGCACCGGGCGTGGCGGGACAGCCTGGCGTGAGGCGCCGGGCGGTGTGAGGACGGCGGACGGGATGCGGGGGACGATGATCGACGCGTACGGGGACCCGGGCGAGCCCGACCGGCGGGGCGGCTGGCGGTATCTGGGGTGGCTGGTCGGGCGGCAGGCGGCGCGGTCCGCCGCCGGGGCGCTGATCTCCAGCGTGTGGATGGTGCTGCTGGCCGCCACCCCCTACCTGCTGTCGCGTGCCGTGGACGACGGGCTCGCGGACGGTGACCGGCGCGCGCTGTGGGGCTGGACGGCCGCCCTGTTCGTGGTGGGCGTGTTCAACGCCTGGCTGAGCATCATGCGGCACCGCACGATGACCCGGGTGCGGATGGACGCCAACTTCCGCACGGTCAAGGTGCTGGTCGACCACGCGGTGCGCCTGGGTGCCGCGCTGCCGCGCCGGATCGGCGCCGGGGAGGTCGTCACCATCGGGGTGGGCGACGTCCAGACCATCAGCACGTCCCTGACCGTCGTCGGGCCGGGGGTGGGCGCGGTCGTCGCCTATCTGGTGGTCGCCGGGCTGCTGGTGTCCGTGTCGGTGCCGATCGCGTTCGTGGTGCTGCTGGGGATGCCTCTGATCGGGGTCCTGGTCGGGCCGCTGCTGGGACGGCTGCAGGGCACGGAGACGGAGTACCGGGAGCTCCAGGGGGTGCTGACCGCGCGGATCACCGACCTGGCGGGCGGACTGCGCGTCCTCAACGGCCTGGGCGGCAAGGGCCTGGTCGCGGACGCCTTCCGGCGCGACTCGCAGCGGCTGCGGGCGCAGGGATACCGGGTGGGCGCGGTGACCAGCTGGGTGCAGGCGCTCGGGGTGGGGATGCCGACGCTGTTCCTGGCCGTGGTGACCTGGCTGGCGGCCCGGCTCGCCGCCCAGGGCGCGATCACGGTCGGCGAGCTGGTGTCGGTGTACGGCTATGTCGCGGTGCTGGTGGGGCCGGTGGCGTTCTTCATCGAGTGCGGCTACCAGGTCAGCCGGGGGGTGGTGGCGGCCCGGCGGGTCGTGCGGTTCCTGCGGCTGGAGCCGATGGAGGACACCGGCACCCGGGACGCGCCCGCCGAACCGGCGCCGCTGCACGACCCCGAGTCAGGGGTGCGGGTCCTTCCGGGCCGGCTGACGGCGCTGGCCGGGGCGCGGCCCGCCGACGCGGCGGCCGTCGTCGACCGCCTCGGCCGGTACACGCCGTCGGCGGCGACCTGGGGCGGCGTACCGCTGGCCGAGATCCCGGCGGCGCGGGTGCGGGAGCGCGTCCTGGTGGCCGATCACGAGGCGGACCTGTTCGCGGGCCCGCTGCGCGAGCTGGTGTCCGGGCAAACCGACCGGGACGAGGCGGCGATCGGCCGGGCCGTGCGCACCGCCGTCGCCGAGGACATCGTCCGCGCTCTGCCGGACGGCCTGGACTCCCCGGTCGACGCGCAGGGCCGCAATCTGTCCGGCGGGCAGCGCCAGCGGGTCCGTCTGGTGCGTGCGCTGCTGGCCGATCCGGAGGTGCTGCTGGCCGTCGAGCCCACGTCGGCGCTGGACGCGCACACGGAGGCGCGGGTCGCGGAGCGGCTGCGCGCCGACCGCGCCGGCCGCACCACCGTGGTCACGACGACGTCCCCACTCGTCCTGGACCGCGCGGACGTCGTGCACTACCTGGTCGACGGCAAGGTGGCGGCCACCGGGACCCACCGCGCCCTGCTGGACGGCGAGCCCGGTTACCGGTCCCTGGTGGCCAGGGACGAGGACGCCGAGGAGGTCGTGCGGTGACGGACGGACAACACGCTCAGCGGGCCCCGCGTGGGGCCCTTCCGGTGGCCGGGCGCCGGGACGTCCGCCGGGCCACCGCCCGCCTGATCCGCTCCGACGCCCGGGCCTTCACCGCCGTGCTCGCCCTGAACGCGGCCGCGGCGTTCGCCGGTCTGGCCGCGCCCTGGCTGCTCGGCCGCATCGTCGACGAGGTCCGGGCGGGCTCCGGGGTGTCGGCGGTGGACCGGCTGGCCCTGGCCATCCTCGTGGCGGCGCTGACACAGCTGCTCCTGGCCCGCTGGGCCCGCTACGTGGGCCACCGCTTCGGCGAACGCACCCTCGCCCGGGTCCGCGAGGAGTACGTCCGCCGTACGCTCGCGCTGCCCGCGTCGGTCGTGGAGCGGGCCGGCACCGGTGACCTGACGGCGCGCGGCACCGCGGACGTGACCGCCGTCGGCACCACCCTGCGGGACGCCGGACCCGAACTGCTCATCAACGGCGTGCAGGTGCTGTTCCTGCTGGTCGCGGTGGTCGTGCTGGACCCCCTGCTCGGCGCCTGCGGGCTGCTCGGCCTGGCCGTGCTGTGGCCGGGGCTGCGCTGGTACCTGCGCCGGGCCCGCGCCGGCTACCTCGCGGAGGGCGCGGCCAACTCCGACGTCGCCGAGATCCTCGCGGCCACCGCGTCCGGCGCCCGCACCGTGGAGGCGCTGCGGCTGGAGCGCCGGCGGGTGGCGGCGAGCCGTGACGCGCTGGACGTCTCGCGCCGCGCCCGGCTGCACACCCTCTTCCTGCGCTCGGTGTTCTTCCCGTCGGTCGAGATCGCCTATCTGGTGCCGGTGGTGACGGTCCTGCTCGCCGGCGGGGCGCTGCACGCGCGCGGCGCGGTCAGCCTGGGCACGGTGGTCGCGGCGGCGCTGTACCTCCAGCAGATGACCGGCCCGCTGGACGAGATCCTGATGCGGGTGGAGCAACTGCAGAGCAGCGGCGCCTCGTTCGCCCGGGTGGAAGGGCTGGCCCGCGCCCCGCAGGCGGCGGACGCGGCCGGTCCGTCCCCCCAGGGCGACCGGATCGACGTGACGGGCCTGCGCTACGCCTACGACCGGGGCGGCGAGGTCCTCGGCGGTGTCGATCTGGCGGTGCGGCCCGGCGAACGCCTGGCCGTCGTCGGCCCGTCGGGCGCCGGGAAGTCGACGCTGAGCCGGCTGCTGGCGGGCGTGGACGCGCCGACCGCCGGCTCGGTGACGGTCGGCGGGGT
Organism: Streptomyces sp. NPDC056628; assembly: GCF_042792555.1. Lineage (NCBI taxonomy): Bacteria > Bacillati > Actinomycetota > Actinomycetes > Kitasatosporales > Streptomycetaceae > Streptomyces > Streptomyces sp. NPDC056628. The sequence goes on along the minus strand of NZ_JBHTWG010000032.1, from coordinate 13,657 downwards.
GCCCGTGTCCGAACTCGGCCCGGAGGAGCTGCGCCGTCAGGTCGTCCTGGTGACCCAGGAGCACCACGTCTTCCTCGGCACGGTCCGCGACAACCTCCGGATCGCCGAGCCGTCGGCGCCGGACGACGCGCTGTGGGCCGCCCTCACCGCGGTCGGCGCCGACGGCTGGGTGCGGGAGCTGCCCGCCGGCCTGGACACCCGGCTCGGCGACGGCGGCAGCCCCACGGACGGCTCGCAGGCGCAGCAGCTCGCCCTGGCGCGGGTGGTGCTGGCCGACCCGCACACCCTGATCCTCGACGAGGCCACGGCCCTGCTCGACCCGACGACCGCCCGGCACACCGAGCGGGCGCTGGCCGCCGTGCTGCGGGGCCGTACGGTCATCGCCGTCGCCCACCGGCTGCACACCGCGCACGACGCCGACCGGGTGGCCGTGATGGAGGCCGGTCTGCTCACCGAGCTGGGCACGCACGAGGAGCTGGTCGCGGCCGGCGGGGCGTACGCGGCGCTGTGGCGGTCCTGGCACGGGGAGCGGCCCGCCTGAGGCCGGGGAACCTGGATCCGGGGTCGCATGATCGGAAGATTTATGCTCGACGGGGTACTAGAGGCCCGACACACCGCGGAACGCCCAGCAGAAAGCACGGTCCATTGAACTTCTGGTCGATCTACCAGCACGGCTTCGCGCGAGTGGCCGCGTGCACGGGTCACACCGTCCTCGCCGATCCGCAGGCCAACGCGGAGGCCGCCCTGCGGCAGGCGCGGCGGTGCGCCGAGGAGGGGGTGGCGGTCGCCGTCTTCCCCGAGCTGGGGCTGACCGGCTACTCCATCGAGGACCTGCTGCTCCAGGACGTGGTGCTCGACGACGTGGAGCGGGCGCTGGACACGGTGGTCGCGGGCTCGGCGGACCTGCTGACGGTGCTGGTGGTGGGCGCCCCGCTGCGCCACCGGAACCGGGTCTACAACTGCGCGGTCGTCGTGCACCGGGGCCGGATCCTCGGCGTGGCGCCGAAGTCGTACCCGCCGAACTACCGCGAGTTCTACGAGAAGCGGCAGATCGCGGCCGGGGACGACGAGCGCGGCGGCACCATCCGGATCGGCGGCGAGGAGGTCCCGTTCGGGGTGGACCTGCTCTTCGAGGCGCGGGACGTGCCGGGGCTGGTGCTGCACGCGGAGATCTGCGAGGACATGTGGGTGCCGGTGCCGCCGAGCGCGGAGGCGGCGCTGGCCGGTGCGACGGTGCTCGCGAACCTGTCGGGCAGCCCGATCACGGTGGGCCGGGCCGAGGACCGCCGGCTGATGTGCCGTTCGGCGTCCTCGCGCTGTCTGGCGGCGTACGTCTACTCGGCGGCCGGCCTGGGCGAGTCGACCACGGACCTGTCCTGGGACGGGCAGACGATGATCTACGAGAACGGCGTGCTCCTCGCGGAGACGGACCGTTTCTCCGCCGACGACCAGTTCGCGGTGGCCGACGTCGACCTGGACCTGCTGCGCCAGGAGCGCCTGCGGATGGGCACGTTCGACGACAACCGGCGCACCCACGCCGCGCGCACCGGTGACTTCCGGCGGATCGCGTTCCTGCTGGACCCGCCGGCCGGCGACCTGGGCCTGCGGCGCCGGCTGGAGCGCTTCCCGTTCGTCCCCGCGGACGCCGACCGCCTCGCGCTGGACTGCTACGAGGCGTACAACATCCAGGTCGCGGGGCTCCAGCAGCGGCTGGCCGCGATCGGGAACCCGAAGGTCGTCATCGGGGTGTCCGGTGGTCTGGACTCCACGCACGCGCTCATCGTCGCGGCCCGCGCGATGGACCGGGCGGGCCGGCCGCGCAGCGACATCCTGGCGTTCACGCTGCCGGGCTTCGCCACCAGCGACCACACCAAGGACAACGCCCACAAGCTGATGAACTCGCTCGGCGTCACCGCGGCGGAGCTGGACATCACGGCCACCGCGCGGCTGATGCTGCGGGAGATGGGGCACCCGTTCGCGTCCGGCGAGCCGGTGTACGACGTCACCTTCGAGAACGTGCAGGCCGGTCTGCGCACCGACTACCTGTTCCGGCTGGCGAACCAGCGCGGCGGGATCGTGCTGGGCACGGGCGACCTGTCGGAGCTGGCGCTCGGCTGGTCGACGTACGGCGTCGGCGACCAGATGAGCCACTACAACGTCAACGGCGGGGTGCCGAAGACGTTGATCCAGCACCTGATCCGCTGGGTCGTCGCCTCCGGCCAGTTCGAGGAGGAGACCGGCCGCACGCTGACCGCGATCCTGGACACCGAGATCAGCCCGGAGCTGGTGCCGGGCGAGGAGATGCAGTCGACGGAGTCGAAGATCGGGCCGTACGCGCTGCACGACTTCACCCTTTTCCACGTGCTGCGGTACGGCTTCCGGCCGTCGAAGATCGCCTTCCTGGCCTGGCACGCCTGGCACGACGTGGAGGCCGGCGCCTGGCCGCCCGGCTTCCCCGAGGCCAAGCGGGGGGCGTACGACCTGGCGGAGATCCGGCGCTGGCTGGAGGTCTTCTGCCGTCGCTTCTTCGCATTCGCACAGTTCAAGCGGTCCGCGATGCCGAACGGCCCGAAGGTGTCGGCCGGCGGTTCGCTCTCCCCGCGCGGCGACTGGCGGGCGCCCTCCGACGGCAATGCGAGGGCGTGGCTGCGCGATCTGGAGCGGATCGACGCCTGAGGCGGCCAGTCCGTTTATCGAACGTGAATTCCCGGACAACGAACGATTTCCGGCCAACTTCCTGACGCGCCCCTGACAGAAACCGCAATCACCTGCCACTCTTCCCACGGCCGCGACGCAGCAACCCCACAGCCCCGCCGCACGGCGGTGGCCGCGGCCGAGCTCCGCACGCGCACGTCGTTCTGCGTACCACCACGATCTGCCCGGACGGCCCACCCGCCGGCCGGTCTCCCCTGGCCGCGTGATCCGCGGCCGCGCAGAAGGAGTCAGTGTTGAGAGACAGGTCCTCCCACAGACGCACTCCCCACACCCCCCGCCGCCGGGCCGCCGCCGTGGCCCTCGTCGGCGTCGCCGCGCTCGTCGCGGCAGCCGTCCAGACGGGCGCCGCGACCGCGGCCCCGCCCCGGGCCCCGCAGACCGCCGGCCAGGTGCTCCCGGGCGCCGAGTCGGTCAAGCTCACCCCCGCCCAGCGCGCCGAACTCATACGCGAGGCCAACGCGACCAAGGCGGACACCGCGAAGGACCTGGGCCTCGGTGTCAAGGAGAAGCTGGTCGTCCGTGACGTCGTCAAGGACGGCGACGGCACGGTCCACACCCGCTACGAGCGCACCTACGACGGCCTGCCCGTCCTCGGCGGCGACCTGGTCGTGGAGACCACGAAGTCCGGAGCCACCAAGGACGTCGTGAAGGCGACCCGCGCCGCGATCAAGCCGGCCACCACGACCGCCGCCGTCCCCGCCGCGAAGGCCGAGAAGCAGGCGCTGGCCGTGGCGAAGGCCGGCGACGCCAGGACCGCGGACGTCGACAAGGCGCCGCGCAAGGTGATCTGGGCGGCGAGCGGCAAGCCCACCCTCGCGTACGAGACGGTCGTCGGCGGCCTCCAGGAGGACGGCACCCCGAACGAGCTGCACGTTGTCACCGACGCCGCCACCGGCGAGAAGCTCTACGAGTACCAGGGCATCGAGACCGGCACCGGCAACACGACGTACAGCGGCGCGGTCACGCTCACCACCACGCAGTCGGGCTCGACGTACAACCTGACCGACGGCGCGCGCGGAGGCCACAAGACGTACAACCTCAACCGCGGCACCTCGGGCACCGGCACGCTGTTCTCCGGCCCCGACGACGTGTGGGGCAACGGCTCGGCGTCCAACGCCGAGACCGCGGCGGCCGACGCGCACTACGGCGCCGCGCTGACGTGGGACTACTACAAGAACGTGCACGGCCGCAGCGGCATCCGGGGCGACGGCGTCGGCGCCTACTCCCGCGTCCACTACGGCAACAACTACGTGAACGCGTTCTGGTCCGACAGCTGCTTCTGCATGACGTACGGCGACGGTTCGGGCAACACGCACCCGCTGACGTCGATCGACGTGGCCGGCCACGAGATGACGCACGGCGTCACCTCCAACACCGCGGGCCTCGTCTACAGCGGCGAGTCCGGCGGCCTGAACGAGGCGACCTCCGACATCTTCGGCTCGACCGTCGAGTTCTACGCCAACAACTCCTCCGACGTGGGCGACTACCTCATCGGCGAGGAGATCGACATCAACGGCGACGGCTCGCCGCTGCGGTACATGGACAAGCCGAGCAAGGACGGCGCGTCCAAGGACTCCTGGTACTCGGGCATCGGCTCGGTCGACGTGCACTACTCGTCCGGCCCCGCGAACCACTTCTTCTACCTGCTGAGCGAGGGCAGCGGCACCAAGACCATCAACGGTGTCACCTACAACTCGCCCACCTCGGACGGCCTTCCGGTCACCGGCATCGGCCGCGCCAAGGCGGAGAAGATCTGGTTCCGCGCACTGACCACGAAGTTCACCTCGAACACCAACTACGCGGCCGCCCGCACCGGCACCCTGGCCGCGACCGGTGAGCTGTACGGCACCACCAGCGCCGAGTACAAGGCGGTCCAGGACGCCTGGGCGGGCGTCAACGTCGGTACGCGCTCCGACGGGGGCGGCGGTGGCGGCACCGCCTTCGAGAACACCGCGGACGTCGCCATCCCGGACCGGGGCTCGGCGGTCACCTCGCCGATCACGGTGTCGGGGCGGACCGGCAACGCGCCGTCCAACCTCCAGGTCGGTGTGAACATCGTCCACACCTACATCGGTGACCTCAAGGTCGACCTCGTCGCGCCCGACGGCAGCGTGTACGTCCTCAAGGCCTACGGCACCGGTGGCAGCGCGGACAACATCGACACCACCTACACCGTGAACGCCTCCTCCGAGGCCGCCAACGGTGTCTGGAATCTGCGGGTCCAGGACAACGCGTCGCTCGACACCGGCTACATCAACAGCTGGAAGCTGACCTTCCCGTAGGCCGCGCGCACGCGGTGCGTCCCGGTACGGGGCGCCGTCCCGGTGGGTTCAACTCCCGCCGGGGCGGCGCCCGTTCACATATCAGAAACATTGACCGGACGGTCAAATTCAGGTCAACATCATCGCGGGCTCATGACATGTACGCGACTTAGATGTCACTCTTCCACCACCCGCCGCACAGAACTCCCGTCCTTCCCCCACCAAGGAGCCCGTGTGACCCCCCTCTACGCGCGTCGCAAGCGCACCACCCTGGCCATATCCACCGCGGTCGCGGCCGGGGCACTCCTCACCACCGCCCTGACCACCGGGACGTCGTCCGCGGCCCCCGCCGCCGGCGCCGAGGCCACCCCGCTCGCCGTCCCGGTCGCGCTGGCGCCCGCGGCGCGCACCGCCCTGATCCAGGACCAGCAGGCCGAGGCCGCCGGGACCGCCGAGGAACTCGGCCTCGGCGCCCAGGAGAAGCTGGTCGTCAGAGACGTCGTCAAGGACGCCGACGGCTCCGTCCACACCCGCTACGAGCGCACCTACGCCGGACTCCCCGTCCTCGGCGGCGACCTGGTCGTCCACGAGTCGGCGTCCGGCGCGCGCAAAGGCGTGACCAAGGCGACGAAGGCCGCCATCAAGGTGTCCTCGCTGAAGCCGGCGATCAGCGCCGCGAAGGCCGAGGGCCAGGCCCTGAAGCGGGCCGAGGCGGCCGGCGCCGAGCGGACCGAGGCCGACCGCGCGCCCCGCAAGGTGATCTGGGCGGCGAGCGGCAAGCCCACCCTCGCGTACGAGACGGTCGTCGGCGGCCTCCAGGAGGACGGCACCCCGAACGAGCTGCACGTCGTCACCGACGCCGCCACCGGCGAGAAGCTCTACGAGTTCCAGGGCGTCGAGACCGGCAGCGGCAAGAGCCTGTACTCGGGCACCGTCACCCTCGGCACCACCGCGTCGGGGTCGACGTACCAGCTGTACGACACCTCGCGCGGCGGCCACAAGACGTACAACAAGGCCCGCAGCACCAGCTCGGCCACGGGCACCCTGTTCACCGACGCGGACGACGTCTGGGGCACCGGCAGCGCCTCCAGCTCGACCAGCGACCAGACGGCCGCCGTGGACGCCGCCTACGGCGCCCAGGTCACCTGGGACTTCTACAAGAACACCTTCGGCCGCAACGGCATCAAGAACGACGGCAGGGCCGCCTACTCCCGCGTGCACTACGGGAACGCCTACGTCAACGCGTTCTGGTCCGACAGCTGCTTCTGCATGACGTACGGCGACGGCACGGGCAACACCCACCCGCTGACCTCGCTGGACGTGGCGGGCCACGAGATGACCCACGGCGTCACCTCCAACACCGCGGGCCTGAACTACTCGGGCGAGTCCGGCGGCCTCAACGAGGCCACCTCGGACATCCTCGGCACGGCGGTGGAGTTCTACGCGGCGAACTCCTCCGACGCCGGCGACTACCTCATCGGCGAGAAGATCGACATCAACGGCGACGGCTCGCCGCTGCGCTACATGGACAAGCCCAGCAAGGACGGCGCGTCCGCCGACAGCTGGTCGTCGAGCCTGAAGAACCTCGACGTGCACTACTCCTCGGGCCCCGCGAACCACTTCTTCTTCCTCCTCGCGGAGGGCAGCGGCGCCCGGACGATCAACGGGGTGAGCTACAACTCCCCGACCTCCAACGGCTCGACGGTCACCGGCATCGGCCGCGCCAAGGCCGTGCAGATCTGGTACAAGGCGCTGACGTCGTACATGACGTCGACGACGAACTACGCGGGCGCCCGCACGGCGACGCTGAACGCGGCGTCCGCCCTGTACGGCTCCACCAGCACCGAGTACAAGGCGGTGACGGCCGCCTGGGCAGCGGTCAACGTGAGCTGACCCGGTCCTGACCGGCGGGCGGCACCCGGGACGAACGCGTCCCGGGTGCCGCCCTACTCTTGGGGACTATGTCTTTGGGGCCTTTCACGTACGACGACGTCGGAGCGACCCGGGAGACCGGTTTCTGCCCGTCCGGCTTCCACCCCCTCCATGTGCGCACCCGCGTAGGCGAGGGCGAGGACGTCTTCCGCAGAGCCGCCGACGCGGTGATGACCTGGGAGATGCACCGCGCGATGGGCGTCGGCATCGACGCCTCGGCCGACCGCGCGGCCACCGACGTCGACGTCACGGTCACCCTCGCCGGCGTGATCAAGGCGCCCTGCCGGGTCGTGTGGACGGTGGAGGAGTACCGCAGGACCGGCTGGGCCTACGGCACCCTGACCGGCCACCCCGAGTGCGGCGAGGAGGCCTTCGTGGTGGAGCGCACCGGCGACGGCACGGTCTGGCTGACCGTGAACGCCTTCAGCCGCCCGGCCAAGTGGTACTCCCGCGCGGGCGGCCCCGCCACCCGCGGCCTCCAGCACGCGTACGCACGACGGTGCGGGGCGGTGCTGCGAAGGCTGTGCGGAGACGGCACATGACGGTCGCCCCGCCTCGGCGAGTGACGGCCCTCACCGCCCGAACGCGGCGGCGGTGACGTCCCGTTCCAGGGTCGCCCGGTGGAACTCGTACGTGCCGATGTCGGACACCCGGATCAGCAGGCAGAACCGCTCCACCGACGGGAGCCGTTCCGCCACCCGCGCGTACTCCCGGCGCAGGAAGTGGATCGCCGCCAGATTGGCCACGGACGACTGCCCGGACACCAGGAACACGGGTCGGCTGGACTCGGCGGGCGTGAACTTGGCCACCAGGGCGTACTCCTGGTGGCCGTGGTCGAAGAGGAACTTCTCCCCTCCGACCTCGATGGCCACCGACTCCGGCCGGGCCCGGTCGTAGGGGTGGACGGTGACCCCGGGCAGATGGGCGGCGAGATGCCCGCCGGTGCGGGGATTGGAGCCGCCGGCGGGGCCGCCGACGCAGAACTCCGTACGGTCCCCGTTGCCACCGCGGAAGGCTCCGGACTCGACGGAGGCCCTGCACCCCAGCTCGCCGATCAGCAGCGTCAGTTCGACGACGGCCCGCACGTCGCGGTAGGCGGCGGTGCCCGGCGCGTTGTGCTTGTCGCCCAGCACGATCAGGCACGTCTCACCCGGCCGGACACCGAAGAAGGCCGCTCTCCTGTTCACCGCCCGGGCGCGCTTGAGCCGCTCCCACAGCCAGACGAAACCTCCACCGAGCAGGCTGGTCACCAACCCGATCACGATGTTCCCCAGGACCGACTGGATGAGATCCCCCTCTCCACGGTGGAGCGCCCCCCATTCTCACAGGGTTCGCCCCCTCCGTGGTGGGGGGGATCACGTCCGGGCCGGCTCGGGCCGGGTCAGCGCAACAGCACCCCGCCCCCCTCCCCCGTCTCCTGCGAGGGCACCGCCAGCAGGCCGAGTTCGGCGCTCGATGCCAGGAGGCGGTGGGAGGGAAGGATGCGGACCGTGTAGCCGTAGGGGCCCGTGCGGTCCAGGGAGAGCGGGCCCTCGTAGACCCAGCGGCCCTCCGCGTCGGGACTGCCCACCGGTTTCAGCGGCACCGTCGAGGCGTCCGCGATCCGGTCCTCCCCGTCGACCCGGCCCGAGACGGCCTGCACCTCCACGTCCTCCGGGCCCAGCTCGCCGAGGCCGACCCGCACACGCAGGCTCAGCGTCGAGCCGAGCTCCGCGGTCGGCTCCGCGGCCGACGTCTCGACGTGGTCGACGGTGACGGCGTGCCACGCCGCGCGCACCCGGGCCTTCCAGCCCGCCAGCTCACGGGCCGCGTCCGGGGTCATCGCGCGGTGGGCGTGCGCGGCCGGGGTGTAGAGGCGGTCGACGTACTCGCGGACCATCCGGCCGGCCAGCACCTTCGGGCCGAGCAGGGTCAGCGTCCGGCGGACCATCTCGATCCAGCGGTCCGGCAGGCCGTCCCGTCCGCGCTCGTAGAAGCGGGGCGTGACCCTCTCCTCCAGCAGGTCGTACAGCGCCGCGGCCTCTATGTCGTCCCGTCGGTCGGGGTCCGTGCCGGTGCCGTCGGCCGTGGGGATCGGCCAGCCGAAGTCGGGCTGGAACCACTCGTCCCACCAGCCGTCCAGGACGGACAGGTTGAGGCAGCCGTTGAGCGCCGCCTTCATGCCGGAGGTGCCGCACGCCTCCAGGGGCCGCAGCGGGTTGTTCAGCCAGATGTCGCAGCCGGGGTAGAGCTTCTTCGCCATCGCCATGCCGTAGTCCGGCAGGAAGACGATGCGGTGGCGCACCCGCGGGTCGTCCGCGAACCGCACCAGCTCCTGGACGAGCCGTTTGCCGCCGTCGTCCGCCGGGTGCGCCTTGCCGGCGACCACGATCTGCACGGGCCGCTCCGGGTGGAGCAGCAGGCTCATCAGCCGGTCGGGGTCCCGCAGCATCAGTGTCAGCCGCTTGTACGAGGGGACCCGGCGGGCGAAGCCGATGGTGAGGACGTCGGGGTCGAGGACCGAGTCGACCCAGCCGAGTTCGGCGGTCCCGGCGCCCCGCTGCCGCCACGAGGCGCGCAGCCGCTCGCGCACCTCCTGCACCAGTTGTTCGCGCAGCACCCGGCGCAGGTCCCAGACGTCCTGGTCGGGGATGTCGGCGACGGCGTCCCAGCGGTCGGAGCCGCCCACGGTGAGCGCGTCCTCCATCCGCCGGGCGCCGATCCGGTCGGCGCCGAGCCGGAACACCTCGGGGGCGACCCAGGTCGGGGCGTGCACCCCGTTGGTGACGGAGGTGATCGGGACCTCGTCGGGGTCGAAGCCCGGCCACAGCCCGGAGAACATCTCGCGGCTGACGTTGCCGTGCAGCAGGGACACGCCGTTGGCCCGCTGGCCCAGGCGCAGGCCCATCACGGCCATGTTGAACAGGTTGGCCTCGCCGCCGGGGTAGGTCTCCATGCCGAGCTGGAGGATGCGGCCCACGTCGAGGCCGGGCAGTTCGGCGTCGGGCCCGAAGTGGCGGGCGACCAGTTCACGGTCGAACCGGTCGATTCCGGCCGGGACGGGGGTGTGCGTGGTGAACACCGTGCCCGCCCGGACGGCCTCCAGCGCCGCGTCGAAGTCGAGGTCCCGCGCGCACAGTTCGGCGATGCGCTCCAGGCCGAGGAAGCCGGCGTGGCCCTCGTTGGTGTGGAAGACCTCCGGCGCGGGGTGGCCGGTGAGCCGGCAGTACGTCCGCACGGCCCGCACCCCTCCTATGCCGAGGAGCATCTCCTGGAGCAGCCGGTGCTCGCTGCCGCCGCCGTAGAGCCGGTCGGTGACACCGCGTTCGCCGAGGTCGTTCTCCTCGACGTCGGAGTCGAGCAGCAGCAGCGGGACCCGGCCGACCTGGGCCAGCCAGACGCGGGCGTGCAGCGACCGGCCGCCGGGCAGCGCCAGCCGGATCCGGGCGGGGGTGCCGTCGGCCTCCTTCAGCAGGGCGAGCGGCAGCTCGTTGGGGTCGAGCACCGGGTAGTGCTCCTGCTGCCAGCCGTCCCGGGACAGGCTCTGGCGGAAGTACCCGTGCCGGTACAGCAGGCCGACGCCGATCAGGGGGACGCCGAGGTCGCTCGCGGCCTTCAGGTGGTCGCCGGCGAGGATGCCGAGACCGCCGGAGTACTGCGGCAGGGCGGCCGTGATGCCGAACTCGGGCGAGAAGTAGGCGACGGCCGCGGGCAGTCCGGCGGGCTGCTGCTGGTACCAGCGCTCGCCGGTGACGTAGTCGTCGAGCTCGCGGGCGGCGGTGGCCAGCCGCTCCAGGAAGGACTCGTCCGCAGCCAGCTCCGCGAGCCGTGCGGGCGGGACGCTGCCGAGCAGGCGTACGGGATCGTCGCCCGAGGCGGCCCAGCGCCCGGGGTCGACGGAGCGGAAGAGTTCGCGGGTCTGCGCGTGCCAGGACCAGCGCAGGTTGCGCGCCAGATCGCTGAGGGGCCGCAGGGGTTCGGGGAGGACAGGACGGACGGTGAACCGACGGATCGCCTTCACTTTCCACCTCGGGCAGCACGTGGCAGGGGACACACGGCGGTGTGGGTCCCGTGGGCCACCGACGGTATCGGTATGCGGGGCTTCGTCACCACCGTGCGTTTTGCGTGGCCCGGGCGCGTCGTGCGGCGGATGCCCGTCCGAAAGTGGACGCAACCTTGACGGGTCCGGCCATGGCGGATATGGCCGGTTCCACCCCCGTAGGCGTCCTTGTGGCGCCTTCTCGCATCGGGAGAGGGTGACGGGTGGCGCGCCGGCCCACGCCGGGTGCACCGGGTGTTCCAGGGCCGCCGTGCGCCGAGTCGAGGAGGGGAAGCCAACACCATGGCACGGACGCGTACACGGCGTCTGCGCTGGGCGTCCGGCCTGACCGCGGTGACCTGTGTCGCCGCGCTCTCGGCCGTCACCGCGCCCGCGCACGCCGCACCGGAGGGGCGGATACGGGGTGCCGGGCTGCCCGGCGCCGTCAGCGGCAGCTACGTGGTGACACTCAGACAGGGGACGCCGGCCCTGTCGGCGGCCGGAAGGAGCCTCGCCGCGCGGTACGGGGTGGAAATCAGCCATACGTACGGCACGGTCCTCAACGGCTGGGCCATCCACGCCGACGCGAGACAGGCCAGGCGGCTCGCGGCCGACCCCCGGGTCGCCTCGGTCGCGCAGGACACCCGGGTGACGTTGGAGGACACGCAGAGGAATCCGCCGTCCTGGGGACTCGACCGCGTCGATCAGGCCAATCTCCCGCTGAACGAGAGCTACCGGTGGCCGCGGTCCGCGGGGGCCGGAGTGACGGTGTACGTCATCGACACCGGCGTCCGCGTCTCGCACCGGGACTTCGGCGGCCGGGCGGCGTACGGCTGGGACTTCGTGGACGACGACCGGACCGCCGGCGACGGCAACGGCCACGGCACCCACGTCGCCGGCACGATCGCGGGCGCCCGGTACGGCGTCGCCAAGAAGGCGCAGGTCGTGTCGGTGCGCGTGCTGGACGACACGGGCGGCGGCAGCACCGCCGACGTCATCGCGGGCATCGACTGGGTGACCCGGAACGCGCGGAAGCCGGCCGTGGCGAACGTGAGTCTGGGCGGGTCCCGCAACAGCCAACTGGACGCCGCCGTACGCGACTCCGTGGCCTCCGGCGTCACGTACACGGTCGCGGCGGGCAACGCCGGGCAGCCCGCCGCGCTGTACTCCCCCGCCGGGGTGTCCCAGGCCATCACCGTGGGCGCCACCGACCGCACCGACCGGCGGGCGGGCTTCTCCAACCACGGCCCCGCCCTCGACCTGTTCGCCCCGGGCGTGTCGATCACCTCGGCGTCGCCCGCGAGCGACACCGCGAAGGCCACCTACTCGGGCACGTCGATGGCGTCGCCGCACGTCGCGGGCGCCGCCGCGCTGTATCTGGCCGGACATCGCGGGGCGACACCCGCGCAGGTGTCCAAGGCGCTGGTGGCGCGGGCCGTGTCCGGCAGGATCTCCGGCCGCGGGGCCGGGTCGCCGGACGAACTCCTGCGGATTCCGCGGCCGTAGCGGACGTGTCGGCGCGGAGTACGGGGACCGGTCTCGTTCGTCCTGAACGGGACCGGTCTTGTGCGTAGACATACGCGTGAGTAGTTAACAAAGTGCCGGATTGCACACCCGAATAGGGTGGGAAGGCTCCTCCGGTACGCCCCACCCGTGCGCTCCCGGGCGCACACCCCCACGGGGTGCAACCGACAGCGACACCGTCACACCGCAGGACCCACCTCCCCATTGCCATCCGCCCACCACCGATGACGCGGACAGGAGCGGTCATGCCCGCCAAGCACCACCAGTCGTCCTCACCCCCGACATCCCGTGCCGGGAAACCGACGTCCCGCGCCGAAGCCCCACCGGTCCGTGGCGCCGCCGCCGACCCGGGACCACCGGCGCCGCGGCCAGTCCCGGCCGGCGCGGCGGACGGGATCGGGCGCATACCTGTCCTCGACGTCCGTCCGGTCGTGCAGCACGGGCGCAGGCCCGCCAAGGCGGTGACCGGCGAGTCCTTCATGGTCACGGCGACCGTGTTCCGGGAGGGCCATGACGCGGTCGCCGCCAACGTCGTGCTGACCGATCCGAAGGGCCGTCCGGGTCCCTGGACGCCGATGCGCGAACTCGCGCCGGGCACCGACCGCTGGGGTGCGTCCGTCACACCGGACGCGCCCGGCCACTGGACCTACCGGGTGGAGGCGTGGAGCGATCCGGTCACCACCTGGCGGCACCACGCCCAGATCAAGATCCCGGCCGGCATCGACACCGACCTGGTGCTGGAGGAGGGCGCGCGCCTGCACGAACGCGCCGCCGCCGGGGTGCCCGAGGGCCCGGGACGGACGGTGGTCCTGCGGGCCGCCGAGGCGCTCCGGGACGAGAGCCGCCCGGCCGCCTGGCGGCTGTCGGCCGCGCTGACCCCCGAGGTCGACGACGTCCTGGCCCGGTATCCGGTGCGGGATCTGGTGACGGCGTCGGAGCCGTTGCCGTTGCTGGTGGAGCGCGAACGCGCCCTGTACGGGGCGTGGTACGAGTTCTTCCCGCGCTCGGAGGGCACGCCGGAGCGGCCGCACGGCACGTTCGAGACGGCGGCGCGCCGGCTGCCGGCGATCGCCGCGATGGGCTTCGACGTGGTGTACCTGCCGCCGATCCACCCGATCGGCACGACCTTCCGCAAGGGGCCCGACAACAGCCTGTCGGCGGGCCCGGACGACGTGGGCGTGCCGTGGGCGATCGGTTCGCCGGAGGG
>NZ_JBHTWG010000031.1:52036-94340 GCF_042792555.1 Streptomyces sp. NPDC056628 | reverse complement strand
CCCCGGGCCCCCCTCCGGGGGGCCCCCCCCCCGGCCCCCCGGTCCCCCCCCGGGGGGGGTTCCCCCGCCCCCCCGGGGCGCCCCCCCCGGGGGCCCCCCCCCCCGGGCCGGGGGGCGCCCCCGACGAGCGGGGGACTACTTCAGGGTGACGGCGTCGCCCGTCGAGACGACCCGCGCGGTGGTGGTCGTGCCGGGGAAGAACCACCGCCAGCTGCCCGCCGAGGTGACGGTGACCTTGGTGCGGAGCTTGCCGGAGCTGTCCGTCTTCACCGTCTTGACGGTGCTGTAGTGGGCGGTACCCGCCTTCCTGTACTGGAGCTTCACGGTCTGCCCGGTGTAGCCGTGGTACTTCAGATCCTCCCAGTTCGCACGGGACAGCTTGCCCGCGATCGTGAGGGAGGCGCCCTTGGCCACCGGCTCGGGCGTGGCGTCCGTGGTGAGCTTGGACGCCCGCTTCATCTTGAACTCGGCGATGTCGTCGGAGATCCAGTAGTCACCGTCGTTGGCCTTGACGGTGGCATTGACCTGCCAGACCCCGGCGATGGTGTTGATGTCGCCGGGCACGCTGTCCGGGAGCCACCCCGGCGCCACCGTCATGGTGGCCGTGCACACCGACGTGGTGGAGCTCTGCTTCTCGCACCGGGTGCCCGTCCAGTCGCTGAAGCCCCAGCCCTTGGACTTGCTGAAGACGCTGACGCGGGTCAGGCCCTTCGCCCCGGAGTTGTCCCGGATCGTGATGGCGATCGGGTACGTGACCCGCGCCGACGTGCCGATGATGACGTTGTTGCCGCCGTTCACGACGGTCTTCGTGACCCGTACGTCCCCGCGGCCCTCGGCATGCGCCCCCGTCGCGCACAGCAGCGTCAGCGCCGCCGCACTCGCCACGGCGCCGACCGCTCTGGCCCGTCCACCGGCCGCGGCCGTACGGGCCGTTCTGCCTCGCATGATCCCTCCCCAATGATGTGGGAGGCGAGGCTACACATCCAACGGGGCTGCCAGGACGGCAGGGTGGGCAGAGTGGGGTACGGCTACGCGTACAGGGCGACGGCCCAGTTCCTGACTGACGTGACCGGATGTGTTGGTCCTCGGCGGCATGGCCACCACGGCTGGTGCGCCTTCCCGGGCCGTTTCACGGCGAGGCCGGACGCAAGGTCATCCGCGCCCCGTCCCAGCCCGCCACCATGGCGAAGGGAAACCGGTCCAGTTCCAGGCAGAGGGCGACATCGTCCGGGTGGACACCCTTGCGTACGCCGGTCGCCAGCTCGCCGGCGGCACGTGACCCGGCGGCGCGGCGAAGGAACGCGGCGGCCTGCCCGCCTCCCTCAGCGGTCCCTGCTCCCTCGGCCGCCCGCAGTGCGATGTACTGCGCGCACGCGAGATCCTCCTCGGCCCGCCCGTCCTCCCCGGTGACCACGAACGTGACCGTGTCGCAGGCACGCGCGCGCAGAAGCCGAGCCGTGGCCTCCGCCACCACGAAGCCGGCGCAGAGCACCAGGGATGCCTCCTTGACCGCGAGGGCGCCGACCGTTCCGGCCGTGGTCTTCTGCACGACCGTTCGTCCGCGCAGGTCCATGGACCGCACCATGCCTGGTGAGTTGACCGTGTCGAACCGCGGCGCGGGTGGGCCGTCCTTGATCGCCACCCAGTCCGGGTGGCGTGCCCTGAGGGCCAGAGCCTCGTCCAGCGACTCGGCGAGCACGATCCGCTCCGCTCCCCGCGCGAACGCCCAGGCGGCCACCGTGAAGGCGCGCATGACGTCGATCACGACGGCCACGGAGGGGACTTCGGTCAGTTCGGCGATGCCGAGGTGACGGATTTCCATGCGGCCATGCTCGTGGATGGCCAGGGCCTGCCGCCTGCCCTTGCCGTGCCCGGTACCGGCGAGCGCCGGCGCCGCGGTCGCCGGCCGTGTGGAAACCTGTCTCCCATGACCGCTGCCCTCATCGACTGGCCGTCCCTCGTCGCCGACGGGTTCCCGTTCCCCGGGCATCTACCGGCCTCCCGACTCGTCGACGAGCTGGCGGTCGCGTTGGTCTCGACCGATCCCGGGACCCGTGACGACGGGGCCTGCACCGCGGCCGCCCGCTGGATCAGGGAGGGACGTCTGGACGCCGTTCTGGAGGAGCTCGCGGACTCCGCGGCCGGCCGGTTCGCCCATCCGGAGATACAGGCCCGCGCCTTCGCGCCGTTGATCGTCTGCTCGGTGCTGACACGTGCGGCCGGTGTTCCCGGACTCGTCTCGCGGCAGGCCGCGGAGCACTGGTACGCCGCCTTCTCCAACTGGTATCCGGAGGAGCGGGACACCCGCGGCTGGGACGACTCCCTGGGCTGGCTGCACGCCGTCGCGCACGGTGCCGACGCAGTCGCCGCGTTCGCGAAGGTCCTCCCCCACCGCCGTACGGACTTGCTCGACCTGTGCGCCCGGAGAATGACGGTCCCTCAGACGGCGTACCGATACGCACAGTTGGAGGACGCGCGGCTGGCACGAGCGGTGGTGCGAGTCCTCCAGGCTCCCGGGCTGACGTCCGAGGAGGCCACCGGCTGGCTGGGCGTGGCGGCCGAGGCACTGAAGGGCGGAGGTCCTGGCCCCGTCCCGGTGTGGGCCTTCAACACCTTCGCCACCCTGCAGTCCCTTCATCTGCATCTGGCACGTGGTATCGCCGACGAGGACGTCCCTCCCCACGCCGAGGCGGTCGCCGCCCGGGTCGCCGAACTCCTGCGTCTGCCCTACTACTGGCTCGCCTGATCCGAGCCGACGGCTCGCCTCCCCCACCGGCCCCTTTTGTCCTCTGGCCAACGCGCGTAGACAAGGGCACCATCGTCACAGCACCACCTGCACCGTCGCCCCGCCCCACAGGAAACACGGCCCCAGCAGGAAGGCTCCGACACATGAAGGTCGCTCCCTCGCCGAAGCTCCGGTCGGCACTCACCGCACTCGCCCTCGTCGTCGCCCCCGGTGTCGCCGTCCTCGGCACCGCGGGTGAGGCGTCGGCCGTGAGCAAGATCAGTCATGCCACCGCCACCTCGATGTTCCGGCAGGTCGGCATCACCTGGTCCTCGTCCGGCGGCTGCTCCGACCGCAACGTCTCCACGTGTACGTCGTTCGAGCAGCTCAACCTCGCCACCGCCCAGGGAGCCCAGACCCTCAAGGGCGCCAGCGGCTGCGCGCTGAACATCACCGGCGGCACGGAGACCGGCCACGCCTCCGGGACGTACTCGCACTGGAACGGCTACAAACTGGACTTCGGCAAGAGCACGTGCGTGACCAACTACGTGAAGAACACCTTCACCTACATCGGTGTGCGCGGCGACGGGGCTCCGCAGTGGCGTTCCGGCGCCGGCAACGTGTATGCCGACGAGGGCAACCACTGGGATGTCACCTTCTACAACTGCGGCGGCTGCTGAGCCCGCCGGCCCTCCCTGACCGGCCGCTCGGTAGGGTTCGCCCGTCGTTGATCGACGGAGCGCGGCCGTACGGCCGTCGGGGAGGGGCTGGTTGTGGGCGGGTTGCCGGGCGTTGTGACGCTGCCGAGGATGGTGCGGCACTTCGCCGCCACCGGCGAGGGACTGCAGCCGGACGCAGCGGTCGAGGTGGACGCGCCGGACGCCGCTCTACGGGCCGCCCTCGACGCGGCACGGTCGGGGGCCTGGGAGCCCGCGGCCGAGCTGATGGCGCGGACGCGCGCCGACCGGGACTGGGAGGAGCGCGGCCGCTGCAGCGCGGGCCTCGCCGAACTCGCGCTGCACCACACCGGGTGGTTCGAGGAGTGGCGTGAGGCTCGGCCCGACGACCCCGATGCCGCCCTCGTCGCCGCGGAGTTGGCGATCGACCGCGCCTGGGAGATCCGTACGGCCGCACGGGCGCGCCACGTGTCGCGGGAGCAGTTCCAGGCTTTCCACGCGGTGCTGCGCGACGCCGAGCCCGTGCTGCGCGCGGCCACCGACCTCAACCCCGGGGATCCGGTGCCATGGCGGGTGTTCATCGCCCACGCCATGGGGCTGGGCGCCCCACGGGACGTGTTCGATGCCTACCTCGACCGCGGGCGGGCGGCGGATCCGCATCATGTGGGCCTGCATGCGCGCGCGGTGCAGTACCTGGCGCAGAAGTGGTACGGCTCGCACACGGAGATGTTCGCGTTCGCCGAGTCGGCGGCGGCCGCGGCTCCGGTGGGATCGCCGCTGCGGGGGCTTCCGCTGCACGCGGTGACCGAGTACGCGCTCGAACACGAGGTGGGTGTGGAGCAAGGGCCGGTGCCCTGGTCACGGATCGAGGCGATCGTCGAGGCCGGCCTGGAGCTGTCGAACGGGTACGAGCCGGGCGATCGGCGGGCGGCGGGCTTCCGCAACCACCTGGCGCTCGCGTTGATCCGCTCCGGGCGCGAGGCCGACGCCCTGGACGTCTTCCGGCTCATCGGTACGGACGCGCGCACGTTCCCCTGGGCGTACCTCGGGGACTCCCGTGAGGTGTTCCTGCAGATGCGGCAGGGGGTACGGGTTCATGTCGCGCGCCGGACGCCGTACTTCCGCGGCAGCGTTCCGGCTCCCGGTCGCGCCCCGGCATCACCGTCCGCGGAGTCTCCGACAGCCCTTCCCGCGGCCCTGGCCGTGGCGCACGTCCGTGCTTCTCTGCCCGACGTCCGTGAGGCCGTCCTGATCACCGGGACGGCCATGCGCATGGCTCCGGCACCGGGCGGCGGCACGTTCGTCGAGACGGCGCCCTCGACACAGCCGCCCGGCCGGCGCAAGGGCATCCGGTCGACGCTGCTCGGTGAGGGTGAACTGGCCCGCCTCGCCACGACGTTCAGCCGCGGGGAGAAGTGGCCGGTCCTGGTCGCCGCCAAGGAGGGCGCCGACTACACCTTGCGGCTCCTGCGCGACGGCCGTCTTGTGACGGCCCATGTGTGGTGGGCGGATCCGGCGGAGATGCCGACCCAGCAGGAGGCGGCGGAGCGGGCGACCGCTCTGGCCACGGCGTACGGCAAGGACGACCACCGCCCCCTCGCCGCCGCGTTGCGGGGCACCGGAGAGGCCCGGCGGCACCTGGACGAGGTGATGACGGCGCTCGGGCTGCCCGCGCTCCCCGCGGGTTTCGGGCAGCGGGCGGAACCGCTGGCGGAGGCCCGGGGCGCGCAGGTCGTCGAGCGGCGGTCCCTGTTGCGTGCCATCAAGGAGACGCTGTCGTCGGACGGCGGTGCCTCCGGCGGAGAGCTGCCTCCGCTGTCCTGAGCCCCGGCGGGGGCGCGGGCCGGGCGGGCCTGTCCGACGTGGAACGGTCGGACAGGCCCCCGATCCCCCGATCCCCCGGCCCCCGGGCTCACCCCAGGGCCCGCAGGCCCGCTCCGGGGCTCAGCGCTTCAGCGTGAACGTGAAGTCGTCCGAGACCCTGCCGGTCAGGCGGACCGCGGAGACCAGGCTCCCCTCCTCGACGAGTCGTTCGACCTCGGCCCTGGGGAGGCCGCAGCCGTCGGCGATCAGCCGGACCGGCCGGACAGGGATGCGTGCGGCGAAGCGCACGGCGACGTCGACGACCTCGGAGTCGAGCGGTCCCGGGTCGCCGGTGTCGAGGCGCCAGGCGCCGGCCCTGTCGAGGCCGATGCGGTTGCGGCGCCGCACGACCGGGTCCTGGAGCACCTCGGCCACCAGGCTGAGGTCGTTGGCGTGCATGCGGTCCAGCAGGGCCGCGGGTATGGAGCGTACGTTCGCCCGCTCCAGGACGGTGAGTCCCGCCGTGCGGCCGCAGGAGGCGCAGAGCACGAGGAGCCAGGCGTCGAGGAGCTTGTGGTGGGCGTTGACGCGGAACTTGCCGCTCGCCCGCGAGCGCGGGGACGCGCAGGTGGGGCAACGGCGGAGGACATGCGGAAGGCAGGTGGGTGCGACCACCCAGGTCTGGAGCACAGAAGTACACCGGTTTCAGTGAGAAGTCCGCAGCAGGAAGGGGCGCGGCGCACAGGAGCGACGCGCGACACATCAGCACTCGGGAGGTCTCACACGGTGTACAACGGCACGTCCTTCGTCCGGCGGTTGGGCCGGGCAGCACGGTAGTGATCGCCGCCGGGCGCTTCCACCGGTTTTTCGGCGTACGCGGGCAGGAGCGACTCCTGCCGCCCGGACGTGCTCCGGGTCAGGCCAGCCCGAACTTCTCCGCGTGCACCTGGTGGGCGGGCACCCGCAGGTCCCGCAGGCCGGAGAGGACGGCGGCCGTCATGGCCGGGGGGCCGCAGACGTACACGTCGCGTTCGGTGACGTCGGGCACCAGCCGGTGCAAGCTGTCCGCGGCGAACGGCGGTGCCCCGGCCTCGCCGGTCCGGCCGGTGATCAGGTGCAGCCGTCCGCCGCGCAGCTCCACCAGCCGGCGCACCTCGTCCAGGAGGACGGCGTCGGCCTCGCCGCGGACGCGGTACAGGACGACGACGTCACCGGTGGTCTGTTCCTCCAGCATGGCCCGGACCGGGGTGATGCCGACGCCCCCGGCGATGAGCAGGGCGCCGGGCCGGGTGCGGTGCAGGGCGGTGAAGGCGCCGTAGGGACCCTCGACGAAGGCGCGGCTGCCGACGGGGATGTTCCGCAGGCCGGCGCTGGTGCTGCCGACCGCCTTGGCGGTGAGGCGCAGTCCGCGTCCGTCGGGGGCCGCGGAGAGCGAGAAGGGGTTGGCCAGCCACCAGTGGTGGTGTCCGGGGAACCGCCAGATGCAGAACTGCCCGGCGCGGGCGGGGAGTTTGTCGAGGTGCCGGCCGGTGACGTACACGGAGACCACGCTGTCCGACTCGGGCACGACGGCCGACACGGTGAACCGGTGGTAGGCGTTGCGCCACAGCGGCAGGACCAGGCGCCCGGTCAGCAGCGCGCCGAAGGCGAACAGCCACAGGAGCCACCAGTAGGCCGTGGCGAACGCCGACGAGGTGAAGGTCGTCGTCTCCTGCAGCTGGTGCACGAACGCGAGGCCGAGGGCGACGTAGAGGGTGAGGTGCAGCCCGTGCCAGACCTCGTACGGCAGGCGCCGGCGCAGGGGCCGGGTGGAGACGGCGGCGATGACCACGAGGACGGCGGCGGCGAGCATGCCGAGCAGGGAGGCCGGGACGCCGCTGAGCGCGACGAACGTCTTGGCCATGGTCGTGTCGTCGAGCATGGCGTAGCCGAGGACGACGAGGGTGGCGTGGGTGAGGACGGTCCACAGCAGGGTGAAGCCGACCCAGCGGTGCCACACCGTGAGCCGGTCCATTCCGATCCGGCGGTCCAGCCAGGGCAGCCGGGCCACCAGCAGCAGTTGGAGGAACATCAGCAATGCGGCGTGCAGTCCGAAGAACTTGGCGACGGTCAGCACGTCGTTCTTGCCGGAACCGGCACCGATGAACAGCGACTCGACGATCACCACGTTGACGAGGACGAACGCCCACATCACCCGGCGGGCCACGGCGACCGGTGGGAGGGTGCCGGTCCGGATCTCGTTGGTCGCCGCCGTCATCGTCGTCCTCGTTCCCCCGTGGCCGCCGTCCGCGCGACCGTGTGCCCACACCGATGAAGACCGGGAGGTCCGGCCGGACCCGTCCCCCGATCGGGTAAGAATACGGCCGGGAGGCCGGTTCCGTTCAGGCCGGAACGGTGCGATCTGGCCGCCTTTTCCGGGTGCCGGACGCCGAGTTCAGTAGGGCAGTCCTTCGGTGACCGCGCGGAGGGCCGCGTGGAGGCAGGCGGCGAGCGCCTCCGCCGATGCCTCACCGCCGTTCGCGCACTTCGCCGCATAGTCCTCCGCCGCGATCCGCAGCGCCCCGTTGACCATGCTGGCGTGCACCTTCACCTGCAGCCGGTCGGCGCCGGTGCCGGCCCGGGCGGCGAGGAGTCCGGCGATGACGGACAGGGCGTCGTCGTGTGCCTGCAACCAGACGGCCCGCAGCGCCGGTTCGTCGACAGTCATACGGATCAGGTCCAGGACGGCCGGGTCGACGGGGGGAAGCGTCCCCCGCCGGCACGAGTCGGTGAGGTAGTCCAGCAGCCGTACCTGGGGCGGCCAGTGGCGTAGCCGGTCCGTGGCGGCGTCGAGCCCGGCGGTCAGCAGCGGGCGTACGCAGCTCTCCTTGGTCGGGAAGTGACGCCACAGTGTGCGGGCCGAGATGCCCACGCACTGGGCTATCTGCTCGCCGGTCGTCCCGGTCACCCCCTGGGTGGCGAACAGGCCCACGGCCGCTCGGGCGATCTCCAACCGGAGGGCGGCTCTGCGGCGTTCGGCCAGCGGCAGCGCGACCGCCGGTTCACTCATCGCGGTCACGGTTCCGGATGCCTTGCCCACTGTCGCCGCCCCATCTCACTGCGTCACCGATCACCGCAGCATAGTGGCGCCCACAAATGACACATGCAGACGTCTTGTCACTGAGTGACACGGGCTCCTACTCTCCAGTAGCTGACTCGCGAGTAAGTCCCCCGCCGCGCGAGCCGGTTCTCTCGTCGTTCTCCCCACGTGCCTCCCGGACCGAGGCCACGCGCCCTTCGACGAAGCAAGGAGTGAGCCGCATGACGCACGCCGCGCCGACCCACGCCCCCGAGCCCCCGGTCAGATCCGCCCCCGCCCACCACACACCCGGCGCACGCAGCCTCCTGTGTGCCCTGGCCGTCGCCGCCTGCCTGGGCGCCCAGGCCATACCCGCGGGGGCCACGGAACCGGGCCCCGTCGTCTCGCGCGGCGTGACGATCCCCGCCTTCTATCAGCCGCCCGCCACCCTGCCCGCCGCCGACGGGGCGATCGTCCGCAGCGAACCGCTGCGCCTGGCCCTCAGCCTCCCCGGGCTCGGCGGCCGCCCGCTGCCCGGCACCGCGACCCGCCTGATGTACAAGTCGACCGACGCCAACGGACGGCCCGTCGCGGTCACCGGCGCCTACATCGAGCCCTCGGCCCGCTGGAAGGGCGGCGGCCCGCGTCCCGTCGTCGCCCTGGCCCCCGGCACCATGGGACAGGGCGACCAGTGCGCCGCGTCCCTCGGCCTGGAGAAGCCGATCTCCTTCAACGGGCAAACCATGTCGGTGGGTTACGAGGACATCGCCGTCCACCGGCTGCTGGCCACCGGCGTCGCCGTCGTCGTCACCGACTACGTCGGGCTCGGCGCCACCGACCGGCTGCACACCTACGTCAACCGCGTCGAGGGCGGCCACGCCCTGCTCGACGCCGTGCGCGCGGCCCGCGCCCTGCCCGGATCCTCCGTCTCCGCGGACTCCCCCGTCGGCCTGTACGGCTACAGCCAGGGAGGCGGCGCCAGCGCCTCGGCCGCCGAACTCCAGCCCACGTACGCCCCCGACGTCGTCCTGGCCGGCGCCTACGCGGGCGCACCGCCCGCCGACCTCGTCGCGGTGACCAAGGGCATCGACGGCAGTGCGCTGGCCGGCGCCCTCGGCTGGTCGATCAACGGCTTCCTGCAGAACACGCCCGAACTGCGGGCCATCGCCGACGCGCACCTCAACACCGCGGGCCGCAGGGCACTGGCCGACCTCTCCACGGCCTGCGTCGGGGACGCCATCCTCGGCTACGGCTTCCGCAGGAGCACCTCGTGGACGACCAGCGGCAAGTCCCTCAACGACATCGTGAAGGCCGAGCCCCTGATGCAGAAGGTCCTCGACGACCAGCGCATCGGCCGCCGCACCCCGGCCGCCCCGGTCCGCCTGGCCACCGGCGTGGAGGACGACATCGTGCCGCACGGCCAGGCACGCCGGCTCGCGGTCGACTGGTGCGCGAAGGGCGCCGACGTCACCTACAAGCCCATACGGCTGCCCAACCTCGGCGACGGGCTGCTCACCAACCACGTGGCGCCGCTGCTCCTCGACCAGGGCAACGCCATCGCCTGGCTGACGGACCGCCTCTCCGGCATTCCGGCCACCTCCAACTGCCGCTCCCTCCCCCTCCAGCCCTGACCCGCGGGGCCCCGGGCAGCCGAGCCGCACGCGACCCCACTTCGCGTGCGGCTCGGCGCCGTTCCTACGAGGCGTACGCCTCGGACTCGGCCACCCGTGAGTGCCGGTGGCATAGGTGATCTCGACGGTGATCCGCGCCTCGACGGAGACCGGGCCCGTCGAACCGGGCGCCGACCAGGTCGCGTCGTCGAAGATGCTGCCGCCGGCCTGCCACGAGCCCCGCCGGTCCGTGCAGAGGGTACCGAGGACGTCCTCGGAGTGCCGCGCGCCGCCGAGACCCGCCAAGGACCCGGCGGCGCGCGGCGCGCGTGGTTACTGGCCCTCTCGCTGCAGCACGCGGTGGGCCGCCTCCGCCTCCGCCGCGGGCGGGGAGAGTTCGTCCAGGGTGTCGAGCTCGTCGTCGAACTCCAGCTCCCACTCCCATGCCGCCGCGAGGCGTTCCTGCTCCTGGCGCGACCTGGCGCCGACCGCTCGGCGGTGCTCCGGGTCCAGGGCCGCGAGGAATCGTCCGACCGTGTCGTTGGCCATGTCCGCTCCTTGTCGCCTGGGAGGTGCCGACGTCTCCAGCATGACGGAAGGCCCGCCGGTCGGCCGCTCGGCACCGTCGCGGCCATCGGCCAGGGTCGCCGTGGCCGAGCCCCGAACCCGTACGTGGCCGGGCCGGCGCTCGCCCTCCGCGGGGCCGGCACGGGCGCCACGATGGTGCAGGGGTTCTCTGTCTTGCCGGACGCCGGGAGCCCGGCATGATCGGCGCGACGCTCGCCTAGGACGGGTCGGGGCCGTCGCCGCGGGGCTCGCCCATGGTTTCCGCCGCGGCCTCGGCGAAGTCGTGCACGAGGGGGGAGCGGCGGGCGGCCGGCCAGGCCAGCGCCACCTCGCTGGGGCCGATGTCCCGCACCGGTACGGGCACCACGTCGGACCGGGTGTAGAACGTGGCGGTGGACAGCGGCAGTACGCAGATGCCCGCGCCGGACGCCACCAACTCCAGCTTCTCCTCGACCTGGTGGATCACCGGCACCTCCGGGCGGTGCCCGTCGCGCAGTTCCCGTGCCACGTCACGCCATTCGGGTACGGCGTCCGGGTCCTGGAGCAGATGCTCGGTGGCCAGGTCGGCGACGGACATCGAGGCGCGGCCGGCCAGGGGATGCCCCAGCGGCAGCATGACGACGCGGGGCTCCCGGAAGAGGGGCCGCACCTCGAGGCCCTGACGGTCGACGGGCAGCCGGACGACCCCGATGTCCGCCCGCCCGTCGCGCAGCACCTCCACCTGGCTGGCCCAACTGGTGCGCAACAGGCGGACGTCGACTCCCGGGTGCCGTTCGGTGAAGGCCGCCATCGCCGGGGTGACGGTGATGCCGGGCATGAAGCCGACGGTGAGGGTCGGCGTGTCGCGTGCCGCCGTGGTGACGCGGCGGCGCAGGGCCTCGGCGGAGGCGAGCAGGGGGACGGCGTCCTCCAGGAGCTGGCGGCCCGCCGGGGTGAGCCGGGTGCCGCGCCGGCTCCGGTCGAAGACCTCGGCGCCCAGGTCGTCCTCCAGGCTCCGGATCTGCCGGGACAGCACCGGCTGCGCGATGTGCAGCCGTTCGGCCGCCCGCCCGTAGTGCAGTTCCTCGGCCACGGCCACGAAGTACCGCAGCTTGCGCAGATCGAGGTCCAAGGAACTCATCCTTCCTGGGGGCGGGCGCCGCCGCCCCGGTCGCTCAGGTCATTCTCCGGCCAGGACCGACAGTGGGTCGGTGTGGGCCGGGACCCAGCCGAGCTCCGCCTCGGCCCGTGCGGGGGTGAACTGCTGGTCCAGGGCGAAGGCGTCCGCGACGGGGCCCATCTGTGCGCGGGCCTGGTCCAGCGTGAGCGTGACGGTCTTGCCGTCGAGGCCGACGGCGTGCGCCACGGCCAGGGAGCAGTCCCTCGCGGTGGGGTTGGTGCCGCCCACGCCCACGTACACGGCGCCCGGCTCGGCCCGCAGCGCGGCGACGTACAGCTCGGCGATGTCGTCGATGTGGACGAGCGGCCAGTGGTTGCGGCCGTCGCCGATGCAGGGGACGGCTCCGGTCGCCTTGCCGGGGGTGCCGTAGAACATGTCGATCAGGCGGTTCTCGCCGCCGTACAGCAGGCCGGGGCGGATCACGACGGGACGGCCGCCCTGCTCGGCGCGGGCCAGCACGGCCTCCTCGACGGGCCGGCGCCAGGCGACGAGGGGCGGCGGGTTCCAGGGGGCGCTCTCGTCGGCGACGCCGTCGGTGTCGCCGTGGACCCAGGTGCCGCCGGTGTGGAGATACGGGCCGCTGCCGATTCCGTCCTGAAGGGCGGTGGCGGCGGCGAGGTCCTCGGCGCCGGTGGTGGCCTGGGCGAGGTGGACCACCGCCTCGGCGCGGGCCGCGGCCCGGTTCAGGACGTCGAGGTCGCCCAGTCCGCCGCGTACGGGCGTCGCTCCGAGGGCGTGGACGGTGTCGGCGGCCCGGTCGGTGCGGGCCAGCGCCTCCACCGTGTGTCCGTGGCGGACGAGTGCGCTGATCGTGGCCTTGCCGATGTATCCGGATCCGCCGGTGAGGAAGGTCTTCATGGTCGTGGCTCCTGTGTCGTCGCCGTGCCGGGTGGCTTCGTAGACCAGCCTGCGTCCGGGGGCTGAGCCGCGTCCAAGACCTCTTTCGGCGCCTGTGATACCCGCAGGGCATCAGGGCTCACGCGTCGGCGGTCAGGCGGGCTGCCAGAGCTCGATCCGGTTGCCCTCGGGGTCGGTGACCCAGCCGAACCGGCCGACGCCGGCCATGTCCTGCGTCTCCTCCGCGACGTCGGCTCCCGTGGCGCGGAGCTGGTCCAGCATGGCGTCGAGGTCGCGGACCCGGAAGTTGAGCATGATGCCCTGGGAGCGGGAGCCGAAGTAGTCGGTTCCGGAGTCGAAGGCGGCGAACACCGTCGGGCCGGCCTCCGGCCGCCACACGCCGTTCTCGTCGGCGTCCAGGCCGAGGCAGTCGCGGTACCAGGCGCTCAGGGCCGCCGGGTCACCGGCTCGCACGAAGTATCCGCCGATGCCGAGCACTCGTTCCATGCCGCCATCCTGCCACGCGGGGGCGGGCCGCCCTCGGTCACGACGGCAGGCGCAGCGCGAGCAGGGCGACGTCGTCGTCGTTGTCGTCGGGCCGGACGCGTCGCAGCAGCTGGTCGGCGAAGTCGTCCAGGCCGCGGTGGACGAGCGAGGCGGCGTGCCGGCGCAGGTTCTCCAAACCGGCGTCCAGGGGCCGGCGGCGGGACTCGACGAGGCCGTCGGTGTAGAGCACGAGCGTGGACTGCGGGGGGAGGGTGAGCCAGGCCTCGGTTCTCGGCCGGGGTGACGGCATCCCGAGGAGCATGCCGTTGGCCTCGGTGAGGTACTGGGTGAGGCCGTCGCGGCCGACGAGGAGGGGCGGCGGGTGGCCCGCGCTGGTCCAGCGCAGCTTCCAGGTGCCGTCGGTGTCCACGGCCAGCCGGGCGAGGATCATCGTCGTCATCCGGACGTCGCTGATCTGCCGCATGGCGTCGTTGAGGTGCTGGACCGTGTGGTGCGTGGGCCGGTCCTGGGACCAGGTGAACGCCCGCAGCATGTTGCGCAGTTGGGCCATTCCGGCGGCCGCCTCGAGGTCGTGGCCGACGACGTCGCCGATGACCAGGGCCGTGTCCCCGAAGGGCAGTGGGAAGGCGTCGTACCAGTCGCCGCCGACGTACGAGGCGTCGGGCGCCGAGAGGTAGCGCGCGGTCATCTCCACGCCGGGCAGGCGCGGCAGTTGGGGCAGCAGGTAGCGCTGCATGGTCTCGGCGACCTGGCGCTGGCGCTGGAAGTGGCGGGCGTTCTCCAGGGCCAGGCCGATGCGCCGCCCTATGTCCTGGAGCAGGGCGAGGTCGGCGGTGGTGAAGGCCCGGGGCCGGTCGGAGCGGGCGAGTGTGATGGCGCCCAGGACCTCGCGCGGGCCGCGGATGGGGGCTATGGCGGCGGTCTTGATGCCGGTGACCTGGAACAGCCGGCGCTGCTCGACGGCGATGCCGCTGTCGGGGGTGCCCTGGTAGGTCTCGGGGCCGGCGATGTTGGACGCCACGCCGCGCAGGGCCCGGGAGAGCGGCATGGGAGACGCCTCGCAGACGGGGGGCATGGGGCCCTGCAGGTCCGCGCGTGTGGTGAGCCTCGTCCCGTCGGCCTGGACCACCAGGTGCCGGTTCACATCGCCCTTGTCGGTGATGAGGTCTATGACGGCCCAGTCGGCGAGCCGGGGCAGGACGAGCTGCACCACCCGGCGCAGCGCCTCTTCCACGTCGTTGTTGGAGATGAGCTGGGCGGTGGTGTCGGCCAGCAGCGCCAGCCGCTCCAGTTCGGACAGGGAACGGGTGGGCGTGGGCGATGGGCGTGCGGAGTCCGATAGGACGTCTGCGGCCGTGTCGGTCATGGTCGCTCCTCTCCCCGCCGTGCAGCGCGGCCAGGGATGATGCGACCTGAGCCCCGGGGAATCGCTCGCCTGAGGCGGAGAGCGGCGGAGGCCACGGAGTCGCCCCCAAGTGCCGGAAACGGCACCGGGCGACATGCTGCGGTCGGGTCGGCGATGGACGGGGGCAGGTGCCTTGGCGAGGCTGCTGTTTCCCCAACAACCGACCGAATGGCGAAGAAGGCCGAACTTCATTTGTATCACAGGCACACCAAGGGCCCGCCGCTCGCGCCGGTGCGGGGGGTCGCTCCTGGGTATGGGCGGCCGCGGGCGCGGCCGGGCGATCAGAGCAGGCGCAGGACGCCCACCACCTTACCGAGGATGCGGGCGTCGTCACCGGGGATCGGGTCGTAGGCGGGGTTGCGCGGCATGAGCCACACCCGCCCGTCCTGGCGGCGCAGCACCTTGACGGTGGCCTCGTCGTCGAGGAGGGCGACGACGATGTCGCCGTGGTCGGCGCTGTCCTGCCGTTTGACGGTGACGATGTCGCCGTCGCAGATCGCGGCCTCGATCATGCTGTCGCCGGACACCGTCAGGGCGAACAGGTCGCCGTCGCCGACGACTTGGCGGGGCAGCGTGTAGACGTCCTCGATCATTTCGGCGGCGAGCAGGGGCGCGCCGGCGGCGATACGGCCCACCAGGGGCACCTCGACCGGGGCGGTGCCGGTGACGCCGAGGTCGGGTGCCCAGGAGGGCCGCACCTGGTAGGCGCGGGGGCGGTGCGGGTCGCGGTAGAGGACACCCTTGCGTTCGAGCGCCATCAGCTGGTGCGCGACGGAGGAGGTGCTGGCGAGGGAGACGGCCTGGCCGATCTCCCGCATGGACGGCGGGTATCCCTGCCGTTCGACCGTCTCGGTGATGAAGCGGACGATGGCCGCCTGGCGGTTCGTCAACTCCCCCGCGGGGGCGCGGGGGCCCGGGGGGCGGCCCCGGCGGGCGGGCACAGTGTCGTCCATCCCGACACACCTCCGTACAAGATCGTTCGGAATGACCCTAACCTGCCGCCCTCCACAAATGGAACACCTTGACGAATTCGCGGGGTCCTCGACCTCTCCTGGCGGGCCGTCCGCCGCCGGCCCGGTTCAGGCCGCCTGCCGTTCCGGGCGCCGGCGCGGCTGGAGCTCGGGCCGCCCGAACAGCAGGGCGTAGCCCTCGGGCAGCTGGTCGAGGATGCGGTCCACGAGGTCAGGGCCGGTCATGTGGGCGATGACGTTGAAGACGGTGCCGGTGTTCCAGCGGGCGACCGCGGGGGTGGTGCCGGTCCGGCGCGCCAGGTCCTTCACGAAGCCCCAGCCGGTCGACTGCTCGGTGGCGGGCACCTGTCCGGTGAACTCCAGGGCGGCCGGGAGTGGCAGCCGGGCGGCCAGTTCGACGCGTTCGTCGCCGGTGAGCTGGCGGCCCAGCGCGGCGAGGACCTGGAGTGTCACCTCCTCGGCCCGCTCCCGGGTGGGGTAGGCGCCTTCGTAGCGCACCTTCGCCAGCAGGGCGTCGTAGGTCGTCGCGGCGTCACGGCGGTCGTGGAGCTGCGCGGTCATGTGGGGTGGCGTGCCTTTCGTGTCGGGGAGCCTCGGGGGGCCCGTGCGGGCGGCCGGGGCCGAGGGCCGTCGCCGTCGACGGGCGGGCGGGCTCCGCTCGTGCGTGGGTGTCCCCGCGCGCACCTCGCGGGGCGGGGCGCGGGACCGGGGTGGGCGCACGGACGATCCTGTGCGAGTTTTGCGCTGGTCGCTCCCGGCGGTGGCCGGGAAGGCGGGCACGGGCGGCGCGACCGGGCCGCGAGGGGGCTTCCGGACGCGCCTGCCGCGCCCGAGTGCGGGGTGTGCGCCGAGGTGCCCGCCCGCCCGGCCGGTGGCCCGGCGCGGGTCCGCACCGATCCCGCGGGGCGTAAGGCGTCGGCAGACGTCGCCGATCAGGCAGTGATCAGGCGCTGATCAGACGGAGAGCTCCTTGCGCCGCGACGGTCCGCCGACGACGATCTTGCGGGGCTTGGCGCGCTCCGCGATCGGGATGCGCAGGGTGAGCACCCCGGCGTCGTACTGGGCCTCGATGTTCTCGGTGTCCAGCGTGTCGGCGAGCATCACGCGGCGGGAGAAGACGCCCAGCGGCCGCTCGGAGACCTCCATCCGGACGTCGTCCGCGGTGCTCGGCCGGCGCTCGGCCCGGACGGTCAGCATGTTCCGTTCGACGTCGATGTCGATCGCGTCCGGGCTGACACCGGGGATGTCCAGCTCGATCACGTAGACATCGCCTTCGCGGTGGGCGTCCATCGGCATCGCCGCCGGGCGCGACCAGGTGCCGGACGTACCGAAGACCTGCTCGGTGAGCCGGTCCAGTTCACGGAAGGGGTCGGTGCGCATCAACATCGGCAAAACACCTCCTGTGTGTCGGGCAGTACTCACTGCCCATGCGGTTCACCTGTCTCGGTTGTAGCATGTCATCGGAACGATGACAAACCTGATGTCATCGAGGTGATGACGAGAACGAAGGAGGAGGGCCGTGTCGACGCCCGACGAGCGATCCGCCGACTGCACCCCCGCGTCCTTCCTGGCGGCGGAGACGGCACTGCGCGCCATGACGGAAGCGGCGCGCGCCGCGCGGACCGGCCCGGCGGGCGACGCGGGCGACACCCCGCCGGCCCCGGACCAGGCGCTGGCCGTCCTCATACTGCTGCGCGACGTACGGCATCAGCTCGCGCAGTGGGAGCCCAGCCTGATCGAGGCCGCCCGCGCGGCCGGCGCCAGCTGGGCGGACCTCGCGGGCCCGCTCGGCGTCGCGAGCCGCCAGGCCGCCGAGCGGCGCTATCTGCGGGGGCGCCCCGGCGGTGACGGCGACACACGCGAACAGCGCGTGAAGGCCACCCGGGACCGGCGCGCCGCCGACCGCAAGGTGACCGCGTGGGCCCGGAACAACGCCGGTGAGCTGCGCAGCCTCGCCGGCCAGATCGCCGCGCTGCCCGATCTGCCGGAGGCCGCCCTCCCGCCGCTGCGGCGGCTCGCCCACGCCCTGGCCGACGACGACGCCGCGCTGCTGCTGGCGCCCCTGACGGACACGGAGCCCCATCTGCGCGACCACCACCCCCAGCTCGCCACCCGGATCGACGACCTCACCAGCCACGCCGACCAGCTCCGCCAGGACAGCGACGCGGACCGCGGGGCCCGGCCCTGACGGTGCCGCCCGCACCCGTGGGAGGCGGCTCCGTTCGGGTGATCCGCGCCGCGGATGCGAAGCCGGGACGACAGGGGCGGGACCCACGGGGTACCCGGCCGGGCGCCGACGTGACGGCGACGACATCGGACGGTCTCCGTGTTTGCGAGCGGCGCGGTTGAGCAGGCGAGGGTCTGCACCTCAGCGCTCGGCAGAAAGGACCCCTCATGGCGGTCAGCGACTCGGACCTGGTCGAGGCCGATACCGATCCGGGGGCCGTCCGGCGTCACCGCACGCTCTTCAGGGCCGTGAAGCGCCGCCGGAACCCTCCGCTTCGGCGTACGGACATCACGGTCACCGACGAGGCGGCGGTGAAGCGGGCGGTGAAGGCCGCCTCCCTCGGCAACGCCATGGAGTGGTTCGACTTCGGGATCTACAGCTATCTCGCGGTCACCCTGGGGCATGTCTTCTTCCCGTCGGGCGACGAGACCGTGCAGCTGCTGTCGTCGTTCGCGACGTTCGCGGTGTCGTTTCTGGTGCGTCCCGTCGGCGGCATGGTCTTCGGACCGATGGGCGACAAGATCGGTCGCAAGAAGGTCCTCGCCCTGACGATGATCCTCATGGCGATCGGCACCTTCGCCATCGGCCTGATCCCGTCGTACGCCACGATCGGCTTCTGGGCCCCGGTGCTGCTGATCCTCTTCCGGCTGGTGCAGGGCTTCTCGACCGGCGGTGAGTACGGCGGCGCGTCGACCTTCATCGCCGAGTACGCGCCCGACAAGCGGCGCGGCTTCTTCGGCAGTTTCCTGGAGCTGGGCACGCTCGCCGGGTACGTCGGCGCGGCCGGGCTGGTGACGATCCTGACGTCGGCGCTGGGCAGCGGCGGCATGGAGGCGTGGGGCTGGCGGGTGCCGTTCCTGGTGGCCGGGCCCATCGGGCTGGTCGGCCTCTACCTGCGACTGAAGCTGGACGAGACGCCCGCCTTCCAGAAGCTGGAGGACGAGTCCACGCACCGCGCCTCCGAGGCCGCCTCCAGCGTGGAGACGACGGCCACCGGAGACCTGAGGAAGATCTTCCGGCATTACTGGCCGGCGCTGATCCTGTGCATCTGCCTCGTCGGCGCCTACAACATCACCGACTACATGCTCCTGTCGTACATGCCGACGTACCTGTCGGACGAGATGGGCTACTCGGAGACGCACGGTCTGCTCGTCCTGATCGCGACCATGGTGGTCCTGATGCTGGTCATCAGCCAGGTGGGCAAGCTCAGCGACCGGGTGGGCCGCAAGCCCCTCCTCATGGCGGGGATGCTCGGCTTCCTCTTCCTCTCCCTGCCGTCGTTCCTGCTGGTCAGGCAGGGCAGTCTGGTGGCCGTGTCCGCCGGGATGCTGATGCTGGGCCTGTCGCTGGTGTGCCTGCTGGGCACCATGTCGGCGACCCTGCCCGCGCTGTTCCCGACCCAGGTCCGCTACGGCTCCCTGTCCGTCGGCTACAACCTCTCCGCCTCCCTGTTCGGCGGCACCACGCCCCTGGTGATCACCGCCCTGATCTCCGCGACCGGGAGCGACCTCATGCCCGCCTACTACGCGATGGCCGCGGCGCTGGTCGGTGTGGTCGCCGTGGCGTTCACGAAGGAGACGGCACAGCAGCCGCTCGCGGGCTCCCCGCCGTCGGTCGCGACGGCACGGGAGGCCGCGGAGATGGTGGAGAGCCAGGCCCCGGCTCCCCGGTTCTGACTGCTCCCCGGCATGACGACGGCCCGGCACCCGCGCGGACGCGGATGCCGGGCCGATGCCGTGGGCTCGACGCTCAGCCCTGGCGGGCCTTGAAGCGCGGGTCCTTCTTGTTGATCACGTACGTCACGCCGCGGCGGCGCACCACCTGGGCGCCGGGCTTGGCCTTCAGCGAGCGCAGTGAGTTGCGTACCTTCATCGCGGTCTCCTCTCGGACTCGACGGACCGGTGTGTCCCTCGTCAGCGGGCGGCGGCGGTACGGCCGTAGCGCCGCTCGAACCGTTCGACGCGTCCGGCGGTGTCCATGACGCGCGAGGTACCGGTGTAGAACGGGTGGCTCGCCGAGGAGACCTCGACGTCCACCAGCGGGTAGGTCTGGCCGTCCTCCCACTCGATCGTCCGTGCGGAGTCGAGGGTGGAACGGGTGAGGAAGACGTGCCCCGACGCGCGGTCACGGAAGACGACGGGACGGGAGTCGGGATGGATGCCGGGCCTCATGGGATGTCCTTTCGCCGGGGCCTGCCGTGGTTCGGGTGGGGACGCGGGCGTCAGCGTTCCTCGCGGAAGTCGACGTGCGCGCCGGCGACCGGGTCGTACTTGCGCAGGACCAGTCGGTCGGGGTCGTTGAGACGGTTCTTGCGGGTCACGTACGTGACGCCGGTACCGGCCGTCGACCTCAGCTTCACGACGGGACGTGCGGTGCTGCGTGCCATGGGGGGCCTTCCTTTCCGTCCGCACACGAGCCGGCTGACTCGAGCATGTCAGACAGTGGGTTCAACCACCGAACCCGCTGTTTCATTCCCTCCCCCGCCGACGACGCCGGCGCGAGGAGGAGCGGCGGACCCGGGGGTCGTGCGGGGGAACGCGGGGCGGGGCCCGCTCATTCCCGGCCGACCCGGCACCGGCCCTGGAACGACACGAGGGCACGGCGCGCGCGGCGCCATGCCCGGGATCGTGGCGGCTGGAAAGGCTGGTCCGTCAGGCCGCCAGGGTCTTGTCCCCCTGGATCGCCGTGCCCTTGCGGTCGGCGACGAACCGCTGGAGGAGCACATCCGCCGCCGCCAGCGCCTCGGCGACCGTGCGGGTCCCGACCATGACGCAGAGCGTGTACGTGGCGTCCTCGAGGGCGCGGCCGCTGTGAGCTGTGGGGTGCACGTCGTGCGCGAAACGCACTTCGGCGAAGCGGGCCAGCGCGGCACGCAGTTCCTTCTCGGACGGCAGGATCATGGCAAGTCCCCTCTGTGAGCACGCAGCCCGCACCCGGCGGGGTCACCGCGACGAACAGGCTGAGTGCCGGCACCACACACCGGAGCCCGGCGCCGATCGCGCCGAGCTGAACCCCGAGTGCCCCTTGGGGAATGATTTACACCTGTAACACCGTCGAAGTCCCCCGTGCGGACCAACCGCCGGACAAACGGCCGAACGCGGGGCACCGGGCCGTCCGGCCTCCAAGGACCCCGCCCGCCGAGGAACATGACGTTCACCGGACCAACTGCGGGCACCCGCCACCGCCGCTGATCCGCGAGGGCCATGTCATGCCGCAGGCCCTGGACTCCCCCGCGTATCTCCCCTCGGGCCGGTAGGAATCCCAAGGAGACCCGGCGCCGCCGCATCCGCACCCTCCACGAGAACCACCGCCGCACGACGACGCCACGATCACGCCAGTCCGCCGACATCCGAACCGCCCGGCCGGGGACAAGCGTCGGCTGCGGTGCCGCGGTCCTGCCGAGAACCGGCAGAACCGCGGCACCGCAACCATCCGTGGTGCTCCCCACGGGCCATGATGGAGCGGGGAGACACCTTCCGCATTGCCGGTTCCCGGCAGAGTTCACTAGGGTCTGCATGCCGACGCCCGTCACCCGGCCGGCGACGGCGCACCAGGGACGGGGGGCGGGGGCGTGAGCGAGCCGGAGGCGATGAGGCCGTATCTGAAGGGGTACGCGGAGATCCTCGCGGATGTCTCCACCACCGGACGCCGACTGACCCGGGACGAGATCGAGTCCCGGCGCGCCCTCGGCGAACAGGCCGCCGACCACGGGCACACGCTGCGAACCCTGGTCCGCGCGCACCTCAGGGCGACCCGGGAGGACTGGCCGTCCCCGCCGCGTCACCCCGACAGCGTGCTGGCGGCCGTCGAGCAGGCCGTCGACGCCTTCGCGGAGGGCTACGAGCGCGCGCAGCGCCTGGCCGTGCGCCAGGAGGAGGCCGCGCGCCGGGAGTTCATCGACGACCTGCTGTACGGCCGCAGCGACCTGGGGCGGCTCGCCGAGCGGGCGGAGCGGTTCGGGCTGGTCCTGTCCCGGGCGCACGCCGTGGCCGTCGCCGAGGGGCCGGAGGCGTACGACGACACCGACCCCGTGACCCGGCACGTGGAGAACGCGCTCATCGCGCGCTTCGGTGACCGGCACATCCTTCTCGCCACCAAGAACGGGCAGTTGGTCTGCAT
The DNA here is from genome assembly GCF_042792555.1 of Streptomyces sp. NPDC056628. NCBI lineage: Bacteria > Bacillati > Actinomycetota > Actinomycetes > Kitasatosporales > Streptomycetaceae > Streptomyces > Streptomyces sp. NPDC056628. The sequence continues at coordinate 72,675 of NZ_JBHTWG010000031.1, read as the reverse complement.
CGCGCCCGGCGACGACCATGACGTCCTGCTGCACTTCGCCAAGCAGGCCCACGCCGCCACGGACGGCAGCCGGGTGGCCATCGGCCGGCCCCGGTCCGGGGCGGGCGGCGTCGTGCACTCCTACGAGGAGGCGCTGAACAGCCTCCAACTCGCCGAGCGCCTCGGCCTGGACGACCCCGTGGTGCACGCCGCCGACCTGCTCGTCTATCCGGTACTGGCCCGCGACCGGCAGGCCATGGCCGACCTGGTGCTCGGTGCGCTGGGTCCGCTGCGGAACGCCCGCGGCGGTGCGGAGCCGCTGCTGCGCACCCTCCAGGTGTACTTCGACTCCGGCTGCACCGCCGCCGAGGCGGCCCGCCGGCTGTCGCTCAGCGTGCGGGCGCTGACCTACCGGCTGGAGCGCATCCACCAGTTGACCGGCGCCAACCCCGCCGACCCCATGCACCGGTACACCCTGCAGACGGCCGTGATCGGGGCGCGCCTGCTGGGCTGGCCCCAGCAGGAGATCTGATCGGCCCGCCGGTCACCGCCGCCCGGCCAGGGACGCTTCGAGCGCGGCGATGTGCCGGGCCTCCGCCTCCTTGCGGACGGCGGCGAAGCGCCGGTCGACGATCAGGAGCGGCACGACCCACAGCGCGCCCCACAGGCTGAGGGAGTCGACGGCTCCGGTCTGCCGCAGCACGGTGTTGGTCAGGACGCAGAGGATGCCGCAGCCAGTCCAGGCGGCCGTGCGGTGCCGGCCGAGGAAGCGTACGGGCGCGTTCCAGGAGCCGGACAGCGCCTCCAGGGTCGCGGCGCGCACGATGGCGTCCCGGTCCACGGCGTCCGCTTCCCCCGGCGCCGTGCCGCCGCCCTTCCGGAGGTCCGCGTCGAGGGTCCGGGCCTGCTCCTCGGTGTCGTGGCCGGTGACCATGGCGGCGGCCGCGCCCCATCTGAGCTCGTCCCAGTAACTGCGATTCGCCCAGCGTCGCGCGGCGGCGACCTGCTGGGCCTCCGCGGACTCCGGCGCCAGCTCGTCGAGGCGCCCGGCGAGGACACGGGCGCGGGCGGCACGACCGGGGTACTCGAAGGCGTCGGCGCGCAGGCACAGTTCGGCGTAGCCGGCGAGGAGCCCGAGGTGGTCGGCGTCGAGCGCGAGTCCCGCCCGGAACGCCTCCTCCGCGCGGTCGTCGTGATCGTCGTCGTCCTCGGCCGCGTGCCCGAGGGCCAGCCAGCAGTACAGGTCGGGGTGGGGGCCCAGTTCGTCCAGGCCCTCCTGGGCGGCGCGCCGCACGGCCGCGTTGCCCCCCGCCGTGAACAGCTGCTCGCAGCGGTCCTGGTACGCGTCGACCGTGGTCATACGGAGTCCCTCCCTGCCAGCCACGCGAGGTGGCTCTGTCGTGTGCCGGGATCCTCGCAGGTGCACGGCGAATTGACGATCAAGGAATGGTGACGGCCGGCCCCGTGTGGTGAAGTGGGGATCATGACGCCGAGTGACGCGATCGTGGTGCCCGAGCTGTACTCCGGCTACCCCGGGGTGGCCTTCGGCGGGTACGTCGCCGGAGTGCTCGCGGAAGCGTCCGGGGCGGGGACGGTCCGGGTCGACTTCCGCGGGCCGGTGCCGGTCGAGGTGCCCGTCCGGCTGGCCGGGACGGGCGACGGCGGGGTGGAGCTGGGCGATCCGGAGCGACCGCTGGCCACGGCGCGTCCGGCCGAGTCGACGCTCGACGCGCCCGGCGCGCCGTCCTGGGAGGAGGCGTCGGCCGCGGCCGACCGGTTCCGGGCCGAGCCGCCGCAGGCGATGGTCGACTGCTTCGGCTGCGGACTGCGCACTCCCGACCATGGTCTGCGCGTGTACTGCTCCCCGGTGCCGGGCCGGAATCTGGTCGCGACGGGCTGGACCCCGTCCCCCACGTTCGCCGGTCCCGACGGGCTGCTGCCCGACGTCCTGGTCTGGGGCGCCCTGGACTGCCCGGGGCACTGGGCGGGACGCTTCCTCGGCACCCAGTGGCCGGGCGCGGTCACGGCCTCCCTGACGGGGACGATCCTACGGCCGGTGACGGCGGGCGAGCCGCATGTGTCCTATGCCTGGCTGCTGTCGGAGAGCGGCCGCAAACACACGATGGGCGTGGCGCTGGCGACGGCCGAAGGCGAGCTGTGCGCGCTGTCGGAGGCCCTGTGGATCGACCCGAAACCGGCCGCCTGAGGGAACGCCCGCCTCGTCAACTCGACTCACCCATCACGGCGTTGAGGCGCCGCTCCTCCGCCTTGCCCAGTTCCGCCGTGAACTGGGCCCCCGCGAGCAGGGCCAGGTTGGACAGCCACAGCCAGATCAGGGACACCACGACACCCGCGAGTGAGCCGTACAGCCGGCTGTATGTGCTCAGGGCCGAGGTGTAGAGGGCGAAGAGGCCCGAGACGGCCAGCCACAGGGCGGCGGCCAGGGCGCCACCGGGCAGGCTGCGGTGCCGGGTTCGGGCCTGGGTGGGGCCGGTGTGGAACACGGTGACCACCAGCAGGGCAGCCAGACAGAGCAGCAGCGGCCAGCGCAGCAGGGTCCAGGCCCAGGCCGCCATGACGTCGAGTGCGAGGGCCCGGCCGGCCGCCTCGGCGACCGGTCCCGACAGCATGAGTACCAGCGAGCTGAGCAGGAGCAGACCCAGCAGGGCGAAGGCCGTCAGCAGGATGCGGTGGGCGGTGCGCCAGGGCGAGCGCTGGTCGGCCACGCCGTGCATCCGGTGCAGGGCGCGCCGGAAGACGGCGAGGTAACTGCTCGCGGACCACAGCGCGCTCACGGCTCCCGCGCCCAGCAGCGTCCAGGCGGCGGTGCCGCTGCGCAGGGTGGCGGCCAGCGCGTCGTGCAGCTGGCCGCTCGCCTGCCCGGGGGCGTAGGCGGTGACGTGCCGGATGAAGTCCTCGGCGGTGTCCGGGCCGATCAGGCTGAACGCCACGACGGTGACCATCAGCGCGGGCAGCAGAGCCAGGATGGCGTAGTAGGTGAGGGCGGCCGCGTAGTCGGAGATGTCGTCGCGCCACATCGACCCCGGGGTGCGGCGCAGGGCGGGCAGCCAGGTTTCAGGGACGCGGCGCGACCGCTGTGCGACGGCGGGTGCCGAAGGGGGCGTGGCCAAGGGGTGCGGGTCGGCGGACATGGCCTCGGGGGTGGTAGGGCGCAGGGCACGGCCCTGAACGGGACGTCGGGGGTGCGGGGCGCGCCGGCCGTCCGTACACGGCAGGGCGGCGGCGCCTCGCTGTCGGTGCGAAGGCGCCACCGCCCTGCTGTGCCGGTGGGCCGGCCCGTCTCACGGACCGGTGTGGCTCGGCGATCAGATCCGGCCACCGGTGAGCCGGGTGATCGGGCCCAGCGTGCGCCGGCCCGCGCGCCGTCCGGCCGCGTACGAGGACGCGCCCAGCACCGCCAGTCCCGTGCCGACTCCGGCGGCGATGGCCTTGCGGTTGGCGAGGACCGTCCAGGCCGTCGTCGCGAGGGCGACGGCCTGCCCGGACGCGGCCACCACGGCCTTGCGTCCGGCGTCGGCCCGCTGCGCCGCCGACCGGGCGACGGCGGAGGTGGCCTTGGCGGTCCGCTCGGCCGTGCTCACGGCGGCTGACGCCGTGTCACCGGCCTTGTCCGCCGCCTTGTCCGCGGCCTTCGACGCCGGCGCGGTCGCCCGCGACGTGGCCCGACTTGCCTTGGCAGCCGCCTTCTTGGCGGTTGCGGAATCGTGGTTGGTGTCGTTGTTGGATGGGCTCATGGACACCGCGTTGCCGCTCCCCGCGGCAGCAAACATGTTCCGTCACAGGCATCCGCGGAGAGGGCCGAAGGCTCCCCGTGTCGTCGGTCCGCGACGGCTTTGTCACGGTCGGGGCACGCCTCGGCGTCCGCTCTGGCCACGCAACCGCAACGGCCGCAAATGTGTCTCTGAGCCCAGGACACGGCCGCCGCCGGACGGCCGGGGCTCCGGTGCGGCGGCGAGACGGCCCGCCGGTGCCGACAGGCGGCCTGGGGGGGACGCGCATGAGTACGTGGGAAGTGCCCGGATACACGGGGTCGCTGGAGCTCGGGTCGGGGGCGAGCGGCCGGGTCGTGCTGGCCGTCCACGAGGAGACCGGTGTCCCGGTCGCTGTGAAGTACCTGAGCGAGTCCCTGCGCACCCGGCCGGGTTTCGTGCACGACTTCCGCGCCGAGGCACGGCTGCTGGGCGGGCTGGAGAGTCCGTACGTCACCGGGCTGTACGAGTACGTGGAGAGCCCGCGGGGCGCCGCCATCGTCATGGAGCTGGTGGACGGCGTCTCGCTGCGGACCCTCCTGACCCGTGAGGGTCCCCTGACGCCCGAGGCCGCGCTGGTCGTCCTCAAGGGCTCGCTGCTCGGGCTGGCCGACGCGCACGGGGTCGGCGTCGTCCACCGCGACTACAAGCCCGAGAACGTGCTGGTGCTGCCGGACGGGACGTCCAAGCTGGTCGACTTCGGCATCGCCGTGGACGCGGGCACCGACGCCGGGGTGGCGGGCACGCCGTCCTACATGGCGCCGGAGCAGTGGACGGGTGCGCCCGCCTCCCCCGCCGCCGACGTGTACGCCGCCACGGCCACCTTCTTCGAGTGCCTCACTGGCCGCAAGCCGTACGCGGGCGACAACATCGCCGAGCTGGCGCTGCGGCACGTCGAGGCACCCGTGCCCGCCGAGGAGGCGCCCGAGCCGGTACGTGAGCTGGTGCGCCGTGGGCTGGCGAAGGACCCGGCGCAACGCCCCGCGCGGGCCGCGGAGTTCGTCCGGGAGCTCGAGGCGGTGGCCGGGGCGGCGTACGGGGCGGGCTGGGAGGACCGCGGACGGGACCGGCTCGCGGCGCTGGTGGCCCTGCTGCCCCTGCTGCTGCCCTCGGCCCGGGGCGGCGCCCGCGGGACCACGGACACCGCGCGCACGGTGCTCGGCCCCGCGCCGGGCCCGGGCCCCGTGCGGGCGTGGCTGCCGGGCCGGGCCGGGATGCTGGCGGCGGCCGCCGCCGTGCTCCTCGGGGTGCTCCTGACATACGGGGTCCCGTTCGCCCCGGACGACGCCGCACGCGACACGGCACAGGCCGCCGCCACGACCAACGCCCGGCCCGGCGCGCCGGCGCCCGGCACGCCGAGCCCCTCGGCCTCCGCGTCCGGGTCCCCCTCGGCGTCGTCCTCGCCGGACGAGCCGCCCACCCCGGCGGCGGCCACGGACGGCACGAGTGCCCCGGCCTCCGGCACTCCCTCCGGGACGGGGAGTACGACACCCGGAGGCACGGGCGGCACCGCGTCGCCGTCACCCGACGCTCCGCCCACGACGCCCGCGACGCCCACCGCGCCGGCCGTCAAGGACGTGGCGGTGTCCGGCTTCACGCAGACCGGCCCCACGACCGCCACCGCGACCGTCGTCGTCACCACGGACGGCACCGGCCCGGTCTCCGTCACGGTCTCCTGGTCCACCGGCGACCTCGCCGGGCTGCCCGGCTCCGCCGACGGGGCGGCCCAGACCTTCACCCGCAGCGGCGCCACCCAGTACCCGATCCCGGTCGACCACACCTTCCAGAACCGGGGCTGCTCCTGGTCCGTGCAGGCCACGACCGCTCCCGCCGCCGCCGGCGGGGCGGCCTCCCAGCAGCTCCTGACCCGGCAGTGTGACCTCCGATGAGCGCGCCCGACGACCGGACGGCCGACCTCGGCCCGCGCCGAACGGAGCCCGCGGAGGACACCGGCTACAGCGCCACCGTGCTCGGCAGCCACTGGATCCAGCGGCCCGCGCCGGACGCCGACGGCACCCTCGTCGCCCCGGCGCCGCGGCCCGACCGCGCCGAAAACACGGTGCTGCGCTTCGGCCCCGGCGTCACCGCCTCCGTCGCCCAGCGCACCCACCGCACGCTGCCCGCTCTGCCGCCGCCCCCGGCACCGGCCCCCCGGCGGCTGCGCCGGCACGCCCTGCCCGCGCTGGTACTGCTGTGCGTCCTCGCGTTCCTGGCCTGGCAGCGGCTCGGGCCGTCCGTCGGGGTGCGCTCGGTGGCGGTCACCGCCCGGCCCGCGGTGCTGCCGTGCGACGGCACCGCGGACGTCGTCGCCGTGGTGGCGACGGACGGCCGTCCGGGCACGCTCACCTACCGGTGGACCCGCAGCGACGGGACGGCCTCGGGGGTGCTGCGCGAGGTGGTGGCCCGCGACCAGCGGCAGGCGCGCCTCACGTTGCGCTGGACCTTCGAGGGCCAGGGCCGCCGCACGGCCGAGGCCGAGGTGGAGATCCTGTCGCCGGCCCGGCTGACGGCGGACGCGCGGTTCACGTACGACTGCGGCTGAACTCCCCACGCCCACGGCCGCAAAGCCGCAGATCGCGCGGTGGCGGCAGCGCTTCGGTGAGCCGCCCGTGCCCCATGTCGGCGCGGTGCGTGCCGTGGTGACTGAGCGACAGAGTGCTGCGCGAGGTCTGGACAGCCGTCCGAAGAGCGTGTTGTCATTCCGCTGTCGCAAGATTTTCCAACGTTGAAAGAGCCGCCCCGACCGCGTCCGTGCCGGTCTTGCGACCCACCCGTGTACCGGCGGGCCCATAGCCCGCCGGACGACCGGCACCGGTCCGCGGCCTCCGTGCGAGGAAAGGTTCGATGACAAGACAACACAACCGCCCACGCGCCAGAGTGTGGGCGCTGCTGGCCGCGGCCGCCCTCGTCGTCCCCCCGAGCGGCCTGGCCGCCACGGCGTCGGCGGCGGAGTCGGCCGGCAGCGCGCAGGCCCCCTCCGCCAAGGCGTCCGACGTCGTGGTGCACGGGCTGAAGGGCGAGTACTTCGCCATGTCGGCGCCGGGCGCCCGGGACTTCGCGCAGCTCGGCGGCACGCTCCTCGAGCCGCAGATCAACTTCTCGGGTCTGACCAGCACGTTCCAGGAGCTGACCGGCCGGACGGAGCACACCACCGCCCGCTGGACCGGCCAGATCGAGGCCCCGGAGACCGGCGACTACACGTTCTACGCCATCGGCGACAACGGTTTCCGGCTCCTCATCGACGGCGAGCCGGTCATCGACCACTGGGAGCCCGACTGGGACAAGGAACAGACCAGTGCCAAGATCCGGCTGAACGCCGGGGAGAAGCACGACTTCCGGCTGGAGATGTTCCAGGACTTCGGCGGCGCCAACATGTTCCTGCGCTGGTCCGGCCCCGGCCTGGCCAAGCAGCTCGTCCCCATGTCGGCGTTCACCCCGCCCGAGGGCTTCGAGGTCTACCCGGTGGAGCTGACCGTCGGGGCGGACGGCAGGAAGCTGCGCGCCCGCTTCGAGGGCACGGTCGGTGACCTGCGCACGGTCAAGGACCATCTGAAGATCGAGGCCGACACCACGGCCATGCCCCTGAAGTCGGTGGCCGTGGCCCCCGACGACCGCAACTCGCTGATCGTGACCCTCGCCGAGCCCATCCAGAAGGCCCAGCAGGTGCGCGTCAGCTACGACGGCGAGGGCGGCCTGACGTCCGGCGGCGAGACCGTCCCGAAGGTCATCCGGTACGCGGAGAACGCCTCCACGCACCGGCTCACCACCCGGTGGGGCGACAAGGTCGACAAGAAGAACCCGCTGCCGGAGTACCCGCGCCCGCAGCAGGTGCGCTCCAAGTGGAAGAACCTCAACGGCACCTGGCAGTTCAGCGGCGCCAAGGCCGGTGAGCAGCCCGCGTTCGGCAAGGACCTGCGCGAGAAGATCGTCGTGCCGTACCCGGTGGAGTCGCAGCTCTCCGGGCTGGAGCGGCACGAGGACCACATGTTCTACCGCCGCACGATCACCGTCCCGAAGGACTGGAAGGTCGGCAAGAGCGGCCAGGACAACCGGCTGAAGCTGAACTTCGGCGCGGTCGACTACCAGGCGCGGGTCTACGTCAACGGCACGAAGGTCGCCGAGCACACCGGTGGATACGACGCGTTCAGCGCCGACATCACCGACGCGCTGAAGGGCTCCGGCCCCCAGGAGATCGTCGTCGCGGTCACCGACACCGGTGGCGCCGACCAGCCGATGGGCAAGCAGTCCACGAACCCGGGCGGCATCTTCTACACCCAGTCGTCGGGCATCTGGCAGACGGTGTGGATGGAACCGGTCGCGAAGGCGTCGATCGATAACGTTGTCTCCACCCCGGACATCGACTCCGGCACGCTCGCGGTGACGGTGGAGTCGGCCAAGGCGTCCCCGGGCGCCCGGGTCGAGGCCGTGGCGCGGGACAAGCGCGGCAAGGTCGTCGGCAAGGTCAGCGGACCGGCCGGCAGGCAGCTGCGGCTGCCGGTGGCGAACCAGCACCTGTGGAGCCCGGACGACCCGTACCTCTACGACCTCGACGTCACGCTCACCGACGGCAGGTCGACGGACAAGGTGCGCGGCTACTTCGGTATGCGCGAGATCGGCGTGGCGAAGGTCGGCGGCTTCCGGAAGCTGGTACTGAACGGCAAGCCTGTCTTCTCCCTCGCCACCCTCGACCAGGGCTTCTGGCCCGACGGCCTGTACACGGCCCCCAGCGACGAGGCGCTCGCGTTCGACCTGAAGGCGCACAAGGAGCTCGGCTTCAACGCGGTGCGCAAGCACATCAAGGTGGAGCCGGCGCGCTGGTTCTACCACGCGGACCGGCTCGGCCTGCTGGTCTGGCAGGACTTCGTCTCCGGCAACCTGACCAACGAGACGGGGCGGACCGCCTTCGTCGACCAGGGCCGCGAGATCATGCGCGAGCACCACAACGCCCCCTCCGTCATCGGCTGGATCGTCTTCAACGAGGGCTGGGGCGAGTGGGACCGCACCGAGACCGGCAAGATCACCGAGGCGGTCAAGGAGGCCGACCCGTCCCGTGTCGTCAACGCCCACAGCGGTGTGAACTGCTGCAACTCCAAGGGTGACTCGGGCAAGGGCGACATCATCGACCACCACGACTACAACAACGAGGACCCGCCGTTCCCCGACGCCGAGCGCGCGGCGATGGACGGCGAGCACGGCGGCTTCACGCTGCGCTCCCCCGGGCACATGTGGCCGGGCGCCCCGACCGTGATCTACAGCGGCGTGGACACCAAGGAGGCGCTGACCCGCAAGTACGTGGAGAACACGGAGAAGTTCTACCTGGACCAGGCCGCGGCCGAGCTGTCCGGCTCGGTGTACACGCAGATCACGGACCTGGAGAACGAGCTCAACGGCCTCTACACGTACGACCGCCGGGAGATCAAGGTCGACCCGGCGCGGGTCCGCGAGATCAACCGGAAGGTCATCGCCGCCGGCGCCTCGGCGGGCGACCGGCTCCCGCTGAAGGGCGGTGGGCACTGGTCCCTCGACGAGGGCACCGGGACCACGGCGAAGGACGACGGCCCGAACAAGAAGCCCCTCACCCTCAGCGAGGGCACGAGCTGGACGCCCGGTGTCAGCGGCAGCGCGCTGAAGTTCGACGGCAAGGGGCAGTACGCCGAGACCGCCGGTCCGGTGCTCGACACCACGGGCAGCTACACCGTGTCCGCGTGGGTACGACTGGACGAGGTGCCGGGCAACTACGCCACCGCGGTCAGCCAGGACACCCGGCGCCAGGCCAGCCCGTTCTACCTCCAGTACGGGCAGGGGGCGTTCGCCTTCAGCACCCCGGGTGAGCACCGCGCCCGGCTCGTGACGACCCCGGAGAAGGGGCGCTGGTACCACCTGGTCGGCGTCCGCGACGGCGGCGACAACACGATCACGCTGTACGTCGACGGGAAACGGGCGGCGACCGCCACCGGCGGTGCGGCCTACCCCAGCACCGGTTCCCTCGCGGTCGGCCGGGCCCAGTGGGGCGGCAACGACACCGACTTCTGGAACGGTGCCGTCGACGAGGTCCAGGCGTTCGACGAGGCGCTCACCGCCGAGGAGGTGAGCGCGCTCTACACGGACGGGAAGCCGTAGCGGTTCGGCGCACGGACGGCCCCGGCGGGAGTGTTTCCCGCCGGGGCCGTCCGCCGTCTCAGGGCAGCGGGGTGCGGTGCAGGGCGATGAGCAGGCACCAGACGCGGTGGGCGACCTCGTCCGGGCCGCCGGGGACGAGGCCGTGCAGCCAGTCGGCGAGGACCCCGGTGAAGGCCGAGGCGACCGCGGAGGCGACGAGGTCCGGCTCCGGCGCGCCGACGAGCGCCCGTTCGCCGCGGCTGCGGGCGCGCAGGTCCTGGTGGAGCTGCCGGCCCAGGGGTCCTGCGCCACCGGGGCTGAGCAGCGCGCGGTAGAGCCCGGCGTGCGCGGTGAGCCCGGCGAAGAAGCCGAGAAGTGCGGGCGGCGGGGACGCGGGGTCGGGGGTGCCGCGCCAGGCGTGCAGGGCGTCCACCGCGTCGCGTACGACGTCCGCGCAGGCGTCGACCGCGAGCGCTTCGAGGTCGGCGTAGTGGACGTAGAAGGTGGCCCGGCCGACGTCGGCCCGCCGCACGAGGGCGGCCACGCTGACCTCCGCCAGCGGCTGTTCGGCGCAGGAGTCGAGCAGCGCGCGGCGCAGCCTGGCGCGGGTGCGGACGGCGCGGGCGTCGCCTTCGGGGCCGGTCACCGGGCGAGCAGGACCGCGGCGAGCGCGAGGGCGCCGGGCAGTGCCTGGGCGACGAGGATGCGGCGGTTGGCGGTGACGCCTCCGTACAGGCCGGCGACGAGGACGCACACGAGGAAGAAGACCCGTGCCTGGAACCCGGTCGGGTCGTCGGCGATCAGGCCCCAGACCAGGCCGGCGGCCAGGAACCCGTTGTAGAGGCCCTGGTTCGCGGCCAACGGCGCGCTGGCGCGGGCGAGTTCGGCGTCGAAGCCGGAGAGCGCGCGGCCGGGCCGCTTCTGCCAGAGGAACATCTCCAGCACCAGGATGTAGGCGTGCAGCGCCGCCACCAGACCGACCAGGACCCTCGCCGTCGTCTGCATCGGTGACCCCACCCCTCGGACATGCTCCTGGACAGGTGTCCAGCGTACATGGACACCTGTCCAGGATGGGTGGGCGGGCGGCTACCGCGTCGTCACGGCGCCCAGGGCGCCTCCACGGCCCAGGTCGTGTCCTGGGTGAAGAGGGCCGGGTTGTCCCAGGTGTGGGTGCCGCCCGGGGTGGCGAGCCACAGTTCGGCGTTATAGTGGCGCAGGTACTGCTCCGGGAAGTTGTAGGCCGACAGCCGCACGCCGCCGTCGGCGCCCCGGACGGGACAGAAGGTGGCGTCGGCCCGGTACAGGTCGCCGCTGCCGGCCTCCTTGTAGACGCGATACTCCCGGTGCCGCAGGTACTGACCGGGGTAGTTGCGCGACTCGAAGCTGTAGCAGGTGTTGTTGGCCAGTCCGGGGACGATCCGCCAGGTGGCGTCGTTCTTCAGCAGGCTGTCGCTGCCGACGTTCACCACCTCGGTGAAGACCGCCCCGTCCTTGTGGCGCATGTACCGGTCGGTGTAGCCGGGTGTGGTGACCCGCAGGGACCGGTACTGGTCCACGGGAAGGGTGAGCGGGGCCGTCGTCCCGCGCGAGGCGTCGATCAGGGCGCGGTTGGCGGCGCGCACCCGGGCCTCGTCGACCTTGACCACCTGACGGTCGTAGGTGAGCAGGCCGTTGACCTCGTTCTCGACGTCAGTGATCTCGGTGTAGACCGAGGCGGACAGGCCGCGTGGCATGCGCACCTCGCGGATCGCGTCGATCAGTCCCACGAACCGGTTGTTCAGATGGGCGAGGTCGGGCTGGTCCTCGTAGCTGAAGCCGCCGCCCGGGTACCACTCGTGCCCGGCGACCTTGAAGCCCAGGCCGCCGAACTCGCCGAGGACGGCGGCGCGGGTGGCGCTGGGCACGGTGGTGCCGGGGCCGACGTAGACGTGGTGGTCGACGACGTCTCCGTTGCCGCCGTCGACGGCGCCGCAGCAGTTGACGCCGCTCATGTTGTCGACGAGGCGGGAGGGGTCGTACGCCTTGACCTTGTCGGCGAGGCGGGCCTGGTCGTACTGGCCCCAGCCCTCGTTCTGGTTGACCCACAGGACGAGGGCTGGGGAACTGCGGTGCTGGTCGATGATCCGGTCGTACTCGGTCTCCCACTGGGTGCGGGCGGCGGCGTCGGGGGTGCGTTCCATGGACGGCATGTCCTGCCAGACCAGCAGTCCCAGGCGGTCGGCCCAGTAGAACCAGCGCTGCGGTTCGACCTTGATGTGCTTGCGGACCATGTTGAAGCCGAGGTCCTTGTGCTTCTGCAGGTCGTGGCGCAGGGCCGCGTCGGTGGGCGCGGTGTAGATGCCGTCCGGCCAGTAGCCCTGGTCGAGCGTGCCGGTCTGGAACACGAACCTGCCGTTGAGCACCGGGCGTTGATGGCCGCCGACGCTCGCGAGGGAGATGGTGCGCATGCCGGTGTAGCTGCCGACGGAGTCGACGGTGGTCCCGCCGGACAGCAGGTCCGCCTTCACGTCGTAGAGGAAGGGGTCCTCCGGGGTCCACAGGTGCGGGTTCGGGACCGGCACGGTGAACTCGGTGCCGGCCGGGCCGGTGGCGGTGCCGACCGTGGTGCCGCCGGTGGAGACGGTGACGCGGGCCTGGTGGCCGTTGGTCCCGGTGCCTCGGACCGTCACCTTGAGGCGGTTGTTCGCCAGGTCCGGCACCATGTCGAGACGGCTGACGTACGCGGAGGCCGTGGGTTCCAGCCACACGGTCTGCCAGATGCCGGACGCCGCGGTGTAGAGGATGCCGCCGCCCGGGTGCGGGGCGACGTCACGGATGCGCTGCTTGCCGATGGCCTGGGTGCCGGTCTCGGTGGGGTCCCATACGGAGACGACGAGGGTGTTGGTGCCGGTGGTGAGCAGGTCGGTGACGTCGTAGGAGAAGGCGTCGTAGCCGCCGCTGTGGGTGGCCCCGGCCTGCTGGCCGTTGACCCAGACGGTCGTCCGCCAGTCGCTGGCGCCGAAGTTGAGCTGGACGCGACGGCCGTTCCAGCCGGCGGGCACGGTGAAGGCGCGCTTGTACCAGAGCTTGTCGTTCTGGGTGATCTTGCGCTGGATGCCGGAGAGCGCGGACTCGGCGACGAACGGGACCCGGATCTGCTCGGGGAACGTGGCGGGTTGTCCGGCGTCCGCCGAGGTGACGGCGAAGTCCCAGATGCCGTTGAGGTTGGCCCAGTCGGGGCGGGTCAGCTGCGGCCGGGGATACTCCGGCAGCGGGGTGTCGGTGGGGACCTGGCTGGTCCACGGGGTGGTCATGGGGGACGGTTTGGGGGTCCACGCCCGGGGTGCGGCGGCCGCGGATCCGGTGGCCGTCAGGGCCGTGCCGGCGGCCAGGGCGAACACGGCGAGTGCGGTGGTCGCCCACCGCGCTCGCCGTCTCAGCCAGGCGAACCTCTGCCGGCCTGCGGGTACTCGACGCATCGTGCCTCCTTGCTTCGTGGGGTGGGGAGACGTGCGCGTGCCAGAGGGTGTCCGACCCTTCCCGTCGTCCGCCCGCGGGGCGGGTGGGGAGGGGTCGGACACCCCCTCAGGACGGCCGGAGGGGAGTCCGGTCGCCCGGAACCGGGTCCGGCGGCCGGCCGTGGGGGCGCGGCCGGCCGGACCCTGGACCCGTCACATGAGTTGCCTTCTGCGGCCCAGCCAGGTCTGGGCGATGACGACGAGGGCCAGGAAGGCGCCGCTGACCACCTGCTGGTAGGAGGAGTCGAGGGAGCCGATCTGGTTGATGACGTTCTGGATGACCTTCAGCAGCAGCACGCCGACCAGGGACCCGCTGACGTAGCCGAGGCCGCCGGTCAGGAGCGTGCCGCCGATGACCACGGCGGAGATGGCCTCCAGTTCCATGCCGCTGCCCAGGATGGTGACGCCGGAGGCGAGCCAGGCCGCGTTGAGCGCGCCCGCCAGACCGGCGAGGAGCCCGGACAGCGTGTAGACGAGGATCTTCGTCCGGGCCACCGGGGCGCCCATCAGGGCCGCCGCGTCCTCGTTGCCGCCGACCGCGTACACGTGCTGTCCGAACCGGGTGCGGCGCAGCACGACGGCACCGGCGACGAACAGGGCGAGCGTGATCCAGACCGGGTTGCCGAGGCCGAGGGTCGTGCCCTGGCCGAGTTCGGCGAGGACGGAGCCCTTGCCGATGAGGAAGGTGTCCGCGCCCTCGTCGGTGATGGCCAGCAGCAGGCCGCGCGCACCGAGCATGGCGGCGAGGGTGACGATGAACGGGGCGAGCCGGGACTTCGCGACCAGGAGCCCGTTGACGACACCGATCAGCCCGCACACCAGTAGCGGCAGCAGCAGCGCCACCAGGGTGCCGTGCCGTGATCCCCAGGCGGCGAGGACGCCGCCGAGGGCGAACAGCGAGCCCACGGACAGGTCGATGCCGCCGGTGATGATGACGAAGGTCATGCCGAGCGCGACGATCGCCAGGAAGGCCGAACTGGTCGCCATGTTGCTGACGTTGTCGCCGGTGGCGAAGGAGTCGAAGGAGAACGACGCCACCAGGGAGACGATCACCAGCACGGCGAGCGCGCCGTGCTGCTGGATCAGGGCGCTCAGCCGTTCGGAGCGGGCGGAGCCGACCGGCTCGCTCTCCCCCGCCGGTTCGTTGCTCGCGGTGGTCACGGGTACGTCCGCTTTCGTGACGGTCATCGCTTCCCCCGTCCCCGTGCCGCGTACACCGCGGCGACGATCACTACGGCCTGGGCGATCTGGGTCCAGGAGGGCGGCAGATCGTGCTTGATGAGGGTGGCGGTGAGCAGCTGGATGAGGACGGCTCCCGCCACGGTGCCGGCGATGTTGACCCGGCCGCCGGTCAGCGGGGTGCCGCCGACGACGACGGCCGTGATCGCCGACAGTTCCATGAGGTTGCCGAGCGACGTCGGGTCGCTGGCCTGGAGGCGGGCGGTGGCCAGCACACCGGCCACGGCGGCGAGCAGCGCCGACGCGACGTACACGAGGATCAGCACGCGGCGTACCGGCAGACCGGCGAGCTGCGCGGCGGGCCGGCTGTCGCCGATGGCGAGGAGCTGACGGCCGAAGGTGGTGCGGCGCACCACGAAGGCGACCAGCAGGGCCAGGGCGGCGGCGATCAGGATGAGGTAGGGGATGCCGGCGACGGCGCCCGAACCGAGGGAGGCCAGCGACGGGTTGCGCAGGTCCTTCAGCTGGGGCAGCAGCACCAGGGCGATGCCGCGGCCGCCGACCATGAGCGCCAGGGTGGCGACGATCGGCTGGACACCGACGAGGGCGACGAGCGCCCCGTTGGCCAGGCCGACCGCGGCGGCGAACAGCGCGACCACGAGCAGCGCGGGCAGCAGACCGTAGCCGAGGTACAGCGCGGTGACGGACGCGGCCAGCGCCATCACGGCGCCGACGGACAGGTCGACGCCCTCCGTGCCGATGACCAGGGCCATGCCGAGGGCGACGACGATGACGGGGGCGACCTGGACGGCCTGGGTGCGGAAGTTCTCCGCGGAGAGGAAGTGCGGGGTGATGACGATGTTCACCACGAGCAGGGCGGCGACGCCGGCGTAGACGCCGTAGGTCTGCAGCCATTGGAGCACCCGGGTGCGGTCCAGCGGGGCGGTGCGCAGGGTGGCCTCAGCCATCGCTCGCCACCTCCTCGGCCACCGGCTCCGGCCGGCTGTCCCCGGCTATGGTGCGCATGAGCTTGTCCTCGGTGACGTCGTCGCCGGTGAGTTCACCGACGACGGCGCCGTCCTTCAGCACGACCACGCGGTCGGACCCTTCGATCAGTTCCTCCAGATCGGAGGAGATGAGCAGGACGCCCAGGCCGTCGGCGGCCAGTTCGTCCACGAGCTTCTGCACCTCGGCCTTGGCGCCGACGTCGATGCCGCGGGTGGGCTCGTCGAGCAGCAGCACCTTGGGGTTCATGGCGAGCCAGCGGGCGAGCAGCACCTTCTGCTGGTTGCCGCCGGACAGTTCGCCGACCTTCTGGTGCGGGGAGGACGCCTTGATCCGCAGCCGCTTCATGAAGGTGTCGACGACGCTGTCGACCTTGGCCTCGGAGACGAGGCCGAAGCGGGACAGGCGGGGCAGGACGGCGAGCGCGATGTTCTCCCGGACCGACAGGCCGGGGACGATGCCCTCGCTCTTGCGGTCCTCGGGCAGCAGGCTGATGCCCGCGCGGATCGCGGCCGGCGCCGAACCGCCGCGCAGCGGCGTCCCGGCGACCGTGACCCGGCCCGAACGGAGCGGCAGGGCGCCGGAGATGGCCTTGGCGGTCTCGGTGCGGCCGGAGCCGAGCAGTCCGCCGAGTCCGACGACCTCGCCGGGCCGGATGCTCAGGGACACCTGGTGCAGCTTGTGCGGCACCGTCAGTTCGGCGGCGTCCAGCACCGGTTCGCTGTCGGCGGCGTGGTGGTCGCCGGTGAATTTGGTGACGCCCTCCTCGCGGACCTCGCCCAGGTCGCGGCCCAGCATGGTGGAGACCAGGGAGAGCCGGTCGAGGTCGGCCAGATTCCCGTGGTGGACGCGCCGGCCGTCGCGGAGCACGGTGACCGTGCTGCACACGGCGTACAGCTCGTCGAGGCGGTGGCTGACGTAGACGACGGCGATGCCCGCGTCGCGCAGGCGCCGGATCACCGTGAACAGGGTCTCCACCTCGCGGGGTTCGAGCGAGGAGGTCGGCTCGTCCATGATGACGATGCGGGCGTCGGTGGCCACGGCCCGGGCCAGGGCCACCATCTGCTGGGCGCCGACGCCGAGGGTGCGCAGCGGCCGGCGGACGTCGACGTGGACGCCGTAGCCGAGCAGGATCTCCTCGGCCTCCCGGTTCATCCGGGCGACGTCCAGGACGCCGAAGCGGTTACGGGGTTCGCGGCCCAGGAAGAGGTTGCGGGCGACGCTGAGCAGCGGGATGAGGTTGACCTCTTGGTAGATGGTCGAGATGCCCGCCTTCTGCGCGTCCAGGGGGGTCGCGAAGGAGACCTTTCCGCCCTGGAAGGTGATCTCGCCGGCGTCCGGGCGGTACACGCCGGTGAGGAGCTTGATGAGGGTCGACTTGCCGGCGCCGTTCTCGCCGATCAGGGCGTGGACCTCGCCTGCGCGCAGGGTGAGGTCCACGTCGTCCAGGGCCCGGACGCCGGGGAAGGTCTTGCTCAGTCCGCGGACGGCGAGGACTTCGGCGGGGGGTGCCACCTGTGCCTCCAGGTAGTGAAGGGTGCGGAACGTGGTGAGGGGGAGGCGAGGGGGCACGGTCGCCCGTGCCCCCGGGGTGGATCAGTACGCCTTGGCGATGTCCGTCTTGGCGTTGTCCGCGGTGTACGCGCCGTCCTGGATGATGATGTCCTGCGGGACGTCCTTGCCCTGGGTGAAGGTGTCCAGGGTCTGGAACGCCAGCGGGCCGAAGCGCGGGTTGGACTCGATGACGCCGCTGATCCAGCCGTCCACGATGCCCTGGACGGCGTTGCGGGTGCCGTCGACGGTCACGATCTTGACGTCGCCGGCCTTCTTGCCGGCGCCCTTGAGCGCGGCGACCGCGCCGAGGCCCATCTCGTCGTTCTCGGCGTAGATGCCCTTGATGCCGGGCTTGGACTGGATGAGCTGCTCGGTGACCTGCTGGCCCTTCTCGCGGGCGAAGTCACCGGTCTGCTCGAACACCACCTTCAGGTCCGGGGCCTTCTCGGCGATCCGGTCCTTGAAGCCCTTGGTGCGCTCGGTGGTGACGTTGTTTCCGGCGGAGCCGAGCAGGATGGCGACCTCGCCCTTGCCGCCGGTCGCCTCGATCATCTGGTCGGCGGCGCGCTTGCCCTGCTCGACGAAGTCGGAGGCGATGAAGGAGACGTAGTCCTTGCAGGCGGTGGCGTTGATCTTGCGGTCGATCGTGACGATCGGGACCTTCTTCGCGGCGGCGGCCTGGAGCACCGGGTCCCAGCCGTCGGAGTTGAGCGGGGCGATGACGAGGAGGTCGGCGCCCTTGGCGAGCAGGTCCTGGACGTCGCTGATCTGCTTGGAGAACTGCGACTGGGCGTTGGCCGTCAGCAGCTTGACGCCCCGCTTCTTCGCCTCGTCCCTGATGGACCGGGTCTCGGTGATGCGGAACTGGTTGGCCTCCTTCTCCGACTGGGAGAAGCCGACGGTGGCGTTCTTCAGGTCGATCTTCTTGGCGCCGTAGGCGTCGATGGTGCAGGACTTGCTGCCCGGCTTGGGTGTGACGGCCTTCTGTTCGGCGCCCGCGGCGGCCGGGGACTTCGTGTCCTTCGACGCGTCGTCCTCCGACTTCGCGCAGGCGCCGGCGGTCAAGACCACCGCGGCGGCCAGGGCCACGACCCCGGGGCGGGCGAAGAGGCGAGGACGGTGAGTGGTGCGCTGCATGGTGACCCCGATCCGGGCGACGCTGAAAGGGAACTGGGGAGTCGACGCAGGTGAGGAAACGGTGCCTCTCCCCCGGCGGGCAACGTTGTCCAGCCCGCCGCAAGAGGTTTTTACATCGTTGGAAGGACGCTGTAAACCCCTTGTGCAGAGAGCTGTTGCCCCCCGTGCCGGGAAAGCGCGCGGCGGACGGGCGTGTACGGCCGCCGCGGGGCGGCCGTACACGGGGCGCGCGGGGGCCGCGGAACGCGCTCGGCGGGCATGCCGAACGCCCCCGTCGGCCGGTCGGCCAGGGGGTGTCCGGTACCGGGAGGGGCCCGGCGCGTCACGAGGCGGCCCGCGCCCGCGACGCACCGGCGAAGGGCACACGGGCGCACCGGCCCGTCACCTCGCGGTGCCGTCCTCCCGCGCCGCGCGTCCGAGCGTGCTCTCCCGGGCGACCAGGCGGTAGTCCGCCCAGACACGCCGAGGTTCGGGCGCCTCGCCGCCCAGCCGCGCGAGGACCGATTCGACGGCGAGCCGTCCGATGGCCTCCTTGTCCGGCGACACGGAGGTCAGGGTCACCGCGCCGAAGCGCCCCTCGACGACGTCGTCGAAGCCGACGACCGCGGTGTCCTCGGGAACGCGCAGCCCGCGCTCGTACAGCACGCGCATCGCGCCGATCGCCATCAGGTCGTTGTAGGCGAAGATCGCGTCGGGCCGCCGCCCCGAGTCGAGGATGCGGGTCATCGCCGCGGCGCCGTCCGCATGACCCCACCCTTCGGTGGCGGCCACCAGCCCGTCGTCGGCGGGGAGTCCGGCGGCGGTGAGCTCCTCGCGCCAGCCGCGCACCCGCAGCTGGGCGGTCTCGCTGCCGCCCCGTCGCGCCCCGATGAAGGCGATCTCCCGGCGCCCCAGGTCGAGGAGGTGCCGGACGGCGGCACGGGCGGCGGCCACGTTGTCGATGGCGATGTGGTCGTACGGCAGTTCGTAGTCGCGTTCCCCGAGGAGGACCAGCGGGACGTTCTCATCGCGGTCGCGCAGGTCCTCCCGCTCCAGCTCGATGGGGCTGAGGATGAGGCCGTCGATGACGCGGGCCCGGAACCCCTGACTGACCAGCACCTCCTGTTCGCGGTGTCCGCCGGTGTGGTCGAGGAGCACGATGTAGTCATGGGCGGCGGCCGCGTCGATGACGGCGGCGGCCAGTTCGGCGAAATAGGGGTTGCCGAGTTCGGGCAGGGCGAGGGCGATGATGCCCGTGCGCCCCTTGCGCAGATGACGGGCGGCCAGATTGGGCCGGTAGCCCAGCGCGTCGATGGACCGCTGCACGCGTTCGCGCATGGCGGGGGTGACGTGCTGGTAGTTGTTCACCACGTTGGAGACGGTCTTGATGGACACTCCGGCGTGGGCGGCGACGTCCTTGAGGCTGACCCGCACGGCATTCCTTTCAGAGCGGCCCGACTCGGGTGGTCGGTGCGGGTACGGTGTCGTCACCGTGAGCCTGGCGCCGAGTCCCTGCTTGACATTTACAACGTTATACAGGCGACGTCCGCGCACTGACAAGGAGTTGTGCGGGCCTACCGACGCGATGAGGTCACCCCCGGCGCACACGGGGCCGAAGGGGCGTGTTCGGGGGGCGCAAGCGCTTGTCGTCGCGCCGGGTCACGCGCGGGCGCACCGGCCGTCGGGTTGGTTCAGCGGGTGGGGCGGCGGCCGCTGCGCCGGATGCGCAGGCCGCCGTAGAGGAACGCGACGATCGCCAGGAGCACGCCGATGACCAGCAGATAGAACAGGCTCTTGGCGAGCACCCCGATGAAGCCGAGCACGACGGCCACGAGGAGCAGGAACAGGAACAATGCCATGGCGGCCTCCGCCGAGTGGTGCCGTCAGCGGCGGGCCAGCCGCCGTTCGCCGCCGGCCCCGGGCTGGTAGCTCAGCTCGTAGTGCGCGAAGACCGCCTTCTCGTCCTCGGCGGGCAGGACGCCGTCCATGTCGATCGACGGGGCGTCCTTGACCAGGTTCTTCGGATACGCGACCTTCAGGTACCCCGGGCCGACCGTCGCCCCCACCAAGGGCACGAACACCAGGCGGTGCCGGGTCGGCATGCCGACCGTGACGGTGGCGAAGTAGGGGGCGTCGGTCGCCGTGTCCACGTAGACCGACTCCAGCTTGCCGATCTTGCGCGCCTCGGCGTCGACCACGTCGTGACCGCGCCACTCCCGGATGTCACCGGCCTCGAACATCGGTACCCTCCGCTCGTCGTTCCTTCGGTTCGCATACCCCGTCCGGGGCTCTCTTCACGGTGACACCGAGAGGACGACGGGGCACCTTCGCCGCCGGGGGGGGGGGGGGGCCGGCCCCCCCCCCCCCCCCCCCCCCCCCCCCCGGGGGAGCGCGCGGGCCCCACCCCCCCCGGGCGCGGCGGGCGCCGGGGCAAGGGCGC
>NZ_JBHTWG010000031.1:0-52026 GCF_042792555.1 Streptomyces sp. NPDC056628 | reverse complement strand
CGGGGGCGGGGGGCCGGGGGGGGGGTGGGGGGGGGGGGCGGGGGGGTGCGCCGGGGGCGGGGGGGCGGGGGGCCCGGCCCCCCGGCCGCCCGGCCTTCCTTCACCGGTGCTCAGCGACGGGCCCGAAGCCCCGGGTGCCGTGCACGGCTCGGCTAATCGCGAACCCCCGGTCCATCCGCAGGTACCGGGCCCCCTGCCTGCGGAGCCGTCACGTCGTGCGGGCCGGCCGCCGGGACGTGGACCTCGGCGACCTCGCCCACCGGCACCTCCACCCACCCGGAAACCGGTCGCGCTCCGCTCCCAGGAGACGCCCGCGGTGCCCCGGACGGTACGGCTCGACGTGCGGGCCCAGTCGACACCCGCGCAGGTGTCCGGCCGTACGGAGAAGGTGGGCGTAGCCGGCGTCGCCCGGCCGCAGACCGGCCACGTTCTCGTACAGCCACGCCGCCACGGTGCCCTGGAAGTGGTGGTCGCGGGAGCGGGAGTCCCCCGGCCACATCTCCCCCATGTGTCCGCGCCGTTCTCCTGCCAGTGCCCCCGGCCGGGGTAGGTGCGCTGGGTGGCCACGGCACGGGCGACGTCCGGCCGCCCGGGGACGGGTGGCCGGGAACTCACGCCTTCTGGGCGCTGCTCCCCCGTACTTCGAGGCGGTGCGGCACGACGACGTCGAGCGGGGGCACGCCGTTGTCCGGGCTGTAGATGCGGTCGGCGAGGCACTGCAGGGCCCGTTCGGCGAGCTGCCGTTTGTCGGGGGCGACGGTGGTGAGGGGTGGCTGGGCGTAGCGCCCGTCCTCGATGTCGTCGAAGCCGACGACGGCCAGGTCCTCCGGCACGCGCAGTCCGCGTTCGTGGGCCACGTGGAGTGCGCCGAGCGCGAGTTCGTCGGTGAACGCGAAGACGGCGTCGGGTGCCGCCGAGGCGTCGTCCAGCAGGGATGCCATGGCCTCGGCGCCGTCCTTGCGGTGCAGTTCGCGGACCGGGCGTTCCAGCGCGTCGTCCACGACCGCGCCGGCCCGGCGCAGGGCGTTGCGGTAGCCCGTCAGACGCTGGTCGGCGGTGCCGTTGCGCAGGTGGGGCTGGAGGCCGATGGCGGCGATACGGCGACGGCCGGCTTCGAGGAGGTGGGTGGTGGCCTCGTCGGCGGCGGCGACGCTGTCGACGGCGACCCGGTCGGCGAGTCCGCGGGGCGGGCGCTCACCGAGGAGCACGACGGGCGCGCTGCGGGCGTGGGTGGTGACCTCCTCGGGGCCGAGGGCCCAGGGGCTGATGATCAGGCCGTCCACGAGCCGGCCCTGGGTGCCGTCGAGGAGGCGCCGTTCGGCCTCGGCGTCGCCGAAGGTCTGGTCGATGATGACGGTCCAGGAGCGTTGCTGCGCGGCCTCCACGATGAGGCTGGCCAGTTCGCCGAAGTAGGGCGAGTACAGCTCCGGGACGACGAGACCTATGAGTCCGGTACGGCCCGCGCGCAGATTGCGCGCGGCGAGGTTGGGCCGGTAGCCGAGTTCGTCGAGGGCTTGCTGGACGCGCTGCCGGGTGGCCTCGGCGACGTTGCCCGATCCGCTGACGACGTTCGACACGGTCCGGACCGAGACGCCCGCGAGGGCGGCGACATCTTTCAGGCGACTACTCACGGTGGCCATCCTCCCACGCGTCCAGGGCGATCCGACAAGGTTGCCGCAGGGTATTGCAACGTTGCATTCAACGTTGCACGATGAGGGGGATCCATCGCCGCGCAAGGAGGCACCGAATGACCGCGCACCTGTACCCCGGAGTCGACCCGGCCACCCTGGACGTCGACGTCCGTCCCGACGTCGAGGCGCTCCACGGCGACGGGATCACCGCCCGCAAGGGAGCCTTCTCCGTCGAGTGGGCGGACCGGCTGCGCGAGGACGTCGACGCGGCCTTCGAGGAGGCGCTGTCCCGCCCCGACGGCGCCGTGGGGCGCGGCCCCCACCGCTACTACGTCGAGATCCACCCCGAGCAGATCCGGGGCTTCGTCGAGCTGGTCGACCACCCGTGGGTCCGCTCGGTGTGCGCCGCCGTCCTCGGCCCCGACTACCGCATCGTCGAGCTCGGCTTCGACGTCCCCCTGGAAGGCGCCGTCAACCAGCCCTGGCACCGCGACTTCCCGATGCCGGAGGAGACGCGGCACGGACGCCGGCTGACCTCGCTCGCCTTCAACGTCACGACCGTGGACACCGCCGAGGACATGGGGCCCTTCGAGATAGCCCCGGGCACGCAGTGGGACGACAGCCCCGAGTTCGGGCACGGCATGTTCCCGCCCCGCTCGCACTACCCGCGCTACGCGGAGCGCGCCGTGCGCAAGTACCCCCAGCGCGGTGACATCTCCGCCCGGAGCGCCCTGACCATCCACCGCGGCACGGCCAACCAGTCCAGCAGGTCGCGCCCGGTCCTGGTCCTCGGCGTCGACGGACCGGAGGCCACCAACGGCGAGCGGCACGACGCCGCCGTCACGCGCGGTTACTGGGAGGCGCTGCCCGAGCGGGTGCGCCGGCACCTGGACGTCGCCGTCGTGGACGAGCTGACGCCCATCACGCAGAAGCACACCATCGAGGGTCTGGTCATGGGCGATGCCTGAGGCGGCCACCGCCACGCGCACCGAGCCGGCGGCGCCGGCCCGTCCGCCGCGTCAGGTGTACGCGGTGGCGGCCGTCGCCGCGCTCGGCGGCCTGCTGTTCGGTTACGACACCGGCATCATCTCCGGCGCGCTGCTGCACCTGCGGGAGGACCTCGGGCTGTCCTCCCGGGGGCAGGAGATCGTCGTCAGCGTCATCCTGGTCGGCGCCATGGTCGGCGCGCTGTGCTCGGGGCGGCTCGCCGCCCGGCACGGGCGGCGCCGGGTGGTGCTGTGGGTGGCCGTCGTGTTCGCGGCCGGGGCCGCGGCGGCCGCCGTCGCCCCCGGCACCGGCACGCTGATCGCGGCACGCTTCGTCCTCGGGCTCGCCGTCGGCGGAGCCTCCAACATGGTGCCGGTCTACATCGCGGAGGTGGCGCCGCCCGCCATCCGCGGCCGGCTGATGGTGCTGTTCCAGCTCATGGTGGCCATCGGGCAGCTGGTCTCCTTCTTCTGCGGCTGGCTGCTGGCCGACACCGGGGGCTGGCGGCTGATGTTCGGGCTGGCGACCGTCCCGGCGGCCGTCCTGGCGTTCGGGATCGTGCGGCTGCCCGAGAGCCCGCGCTGGCTCGTGGAGCACGGGCGCCGGGACGAGGCGCGCCGGGTGCTGCGCGGTCTGCGGTCGCCCGGCACGGACGTCGAGGCGGAGATCACCGCGATCGGCGAGGTGTCGTCGGCGCCGACCCGTGACGGCTGGCGGGCCGTGCGCCGGCCCTGGGTGCGCCCCGCGCTGCTGATCGCCGTGGGCGTCGCCGCCTTCTCCCAGCTCACCGGCATCAACGCGGTGGTCTACTACGCCCCGGCGATCCTCTCCGACGCGGGCTTCGGCACCTCGGTGGCGCTGCTCACCGGCATCGGCATCGGCGCCATGCTGGTGGTGGCCGGGATCGTCGGCGCGGTCGCGCTGGACGCCGTGGGCCGACGGCGCACCATGCTGTGGTTCCTGCCGCTGTCGGGCCTGTCCATGGCCGTGCTGGGACTGGCGTTCCTGGCGGGCGACTCCCCCGCGCAGCGGTGGGTGGTCATCCTCTCGCTGTTCGCCTACATCCTCTTCAACGGCATCGGCATGCAGTCGGTGGTGTGGGTGATCGCCCCGGAGATCCTGCCGCTGGGCGTGCGGGGCCCGGCGACGAGCCTGGCCACGGTGTCCGTGTGGGGCTTCGACCTCCTCATCGCCGTCACCGCGCTCACCGCGATCAACACGATCGGCCGCTCCGGCACGTTCTTCGTGTACGCCGCCATGAACGTGCTCTGCGTGATCTTCGTGGCCCTCAAGGTCCCCGAGACCCGCAACCGGTCGCTGGAGGAGATCGAACGGGCCCTGCGCGCCCCGGGCTCCTTCCGGCGCAACCTCGGCGGACGGCCGGCCCGCCGCTGAGCCGGGACACAGGACGGCCCCGCACGCGGTGATCGCGTCCGGGGCCGTCCTCTGTCACTCCTGGGGGGCGCCCACCCGCGCAGGCTCCAGCCGGACCACGATCGACTTGAACGTCGGCTGGTTGCTGTGGTCGGCCACACTGTCCAGCGGCACCAGCACATTGGTCTCCGGGTAGTACGCGGCGGCGCAGCCCCGGGCCGTCGGGTACGGGACGACGCGGAAGTCCTCGGCACGCCGCTCGACGTCGTCGGACCACACGCTCACGACGTCGACGCGCTGGCCGTCGCTGAGCCCCAGGCCGCGCACGTCGTCCGGGTTGACGAGCACGACCCGCCGGCTGCCGTGGATACCCCGGTACCGGTCGTTGGACGTGTAGGGCACGGTGTTCCACTGGTCGTGCGAGCGCAGGGTCTGCAGCAGCAGATGCCCCTCGGGCACGCGCGGCGCCTCGGCGCTGTTGCGGGTGAACAGCGCCCGGCCGGTGCCGGTGGCGTAGACGCCGTCGTTGACCGGGTTCAGCAGCTGGATGCCGCCGGGGCGGGTCACCCGCCTGTTGTAGTCCTGCAGGCCGGGCACGATGTGGGAGATGTGGTCGCGGATCACGCCGTAGTCCGCCTCGAACCGCTCCCAGGCGATGTCGGGCTTGTCGCCCAGGGTGCGGCGGGCCAGCCGGCACAGGATGGCGATGTCGCTGAGCAGCAGCGAGGACGCGGGCCGCAGCCGTCCCTGTGAGGTGTGCACCTCGCTCATCGAGTTCTCCACGGTCACGAACTGCTCTCCGGTCGACTGCACGTCCCGCTCGGTCCGGCCCAGGGCGGGCAGGATGAGCGCGGTGTCGCCGCAGACCGTGTGGGACCGGTTGAGCTTGGTGGAGATGTGCGCGGTCAGCCGGCAGCGGCGGACGGCCTCCTCGGTGACCGTGCTGTCGGGGGTGGCGCGCACGAAGTTGCCGGCCAGGCCGAGGAAGAACTTCACCCGGCCTTCGCGCATCGCCCTGATCGCCTTGACCGAGTCGTAGCCGTGGGCGCGCGGCGGGTCGAAACCGAACTCCTCCTTGAGGGAGTCGAGGAAGGAGTCCGGCATCTGCTCCCAGATGCCCATGGTGCGGTCGCCCTGCACGTTGCTGTGCCCGCGCACCGGGCAGGGGCCGGTGCCGGCCCGGCCCACGTTGCCGCGCAGCAGCAGGAAGTTGACGATCTCGCGGATCGTGGGCACGGCGTGCTTGTGCTGGGTGAGCCCCATGGCCCAGCAGACGACGACGCGTTCGCTGCGCAGCACCTCGTCGCGGACCTGCTCGATCTCCTCGCGGGTCAGGCCGGTGGCGGCGAGGACGTCGTCCCACTCGACGCCGCGGACGTGCCGGGCGAACTCCTCGAAGCCGGTGGTGTCGGCGTCGATGAAGTCGTGGTCCAGGACCTCGCCCGGCCGGGCGTCCTCGGCCTCCAGCAGCAGCCGGTTGACGGCCTGGAACAGGGCGAGGTCACCGCCGTTGCGGATGCGCAGGAAGCGGTCGGCGATCTGCGTGCCCGGGCCGATCACGCCACGGGGCTTCTGCGGGTTCTTGAACCTCAGCAGCCCGGCCTCGGGCAGCGGGTTGACGGCGATGATGCGGGCGCCGTTGCGCTTGGCCTGTTCGAGCGCGGAGAGCTGGCGCGGATGGTTGGACCCGGGGTTCTGGCCCACCAGGAAGATCAGGTCGGCGTGGTGGAGGTCGTGGAGGCTGACCGTGCCCTTGCCGCTGCCCAGAGTCTCGTGCAGGGCGTACCCGCTGGACTCGTGGCAGAGGTTGCTGCAGTCGGGCAGGTTGTTGGTGCCCAGGGCGCGGGCGAACAGCTGCAGGACGAACGCCGCCTCGTTGGACGCCCGGCCCGAGGTGTAGAACACGGCCTCGTCCGGGGTGTCGAGCGAGGTCAGTTCCTCGGCCATCAGCCCGATGGCGTCGTTCCAGCTGACCGGCTCGTAGTGCTCCGATCCCGGCCGTTTGACCAGCGGCTCGGTCAGCCGGCCCTGCTGGTTCAGCCAGGCGTCGGAGCGGCGGGCGAGGTCCGCGACGGAGTGCTCGCGGAAGAAGTCCGCGCCCACCCGCCGGGTGGTCGCCTCGTCGTTGATGTGCTTGGCGCCGTTCTCGCAGTACTCGTTGCGATGCCGGTGGCCCGGGGCCGGATCCGCCCAGGCGCAGCCGGGGCAGTCGATGCCACCGACCTGGTTCATGGTCAGCAGGGTCGTGCCGGTGCGCCGGGCCGACGTCTCCTCCAGGGAGTACTCCAGGGCGTGGGCCACCGCGGGGACGCCCGCGGCCCACTTCTTTGGCGGAGTAACGGTCAGGGCCTCGTCCGGCTCGTCGCCGGGCGCCTTCTTCATCGCGAGTCGCCTCTCAGTCGTGCGGTTACCGGGGATCAGCCGTGGGGCCAGGAGGGCACTCCGCTGACGCGCCGATCGGCCTCGTCGCGCCGCACCCGGCCGTTGCGGATGGTGCCGCGCCAGGCCCCGCTCTCCTGCCCCACCCCCTCGATGAACTCCTTGAAGAGCCCCAGCTCGCGGGCCACGAGGCGGCCGGCGACCTCGGAGACACCGGGCACCAGCCCGGCGGGGCCGTTCGGCCGGATCTCCATGCGCAAGGTGAGGGCCGTGCCGCCGTCCGGGGTCGGTGCGAACGACACACGTCCCCGGTGGCCGGGGCGCTCGTCGAGGCTGCGCCAGACGAGATGGGAGTCGGGTTCCTGCTCCACGATCTCGGCCTCGAAGGTTCCGCGCAGGGGACCGGCGGCGAGGGTCCAGGACGTGAGGGAGGGCTTGATCTGGTCCACTTCACGCACCGTGGTCATGAAGCGCGGGAAGTGCTCGAACTGCGTCCACTGGTTGTACGCGGTGCGCACGGGCACCGCGATCTCGATTGACTGCTCGATACTGTGCATGGCCTACCCATCGTCAGGCGCCTCGCCGTGTTCTGCCACACGGGTACGGCCCACCGGCTGAGGGGGCGCCGGATGAGCCGTTCCGCACCGGGCACCCGACTACCCCGCACACGGCGCGCCTAACTAGAACGCGTAACGCACCCGCAGCCACGAGGCGTGCCGGTCGATCAGGGCGCGCAGCGTCGCCACGGACTCCCCCTTGATCCCGTTGCGGTAGCGGACGTTGCGGGCGCCGTTCTGCGACCGCTTGGCCTGCTGGATCTCCGGCCGCCACAGGACGTCCTCGGCGCGGGGGTGCCAGCCGAGGTTGACCTCGTGGAGCTCCTGTTGGTGGGTCAGCATGATCACCTCGGCGGCCGCCTGCTCCTTCACCCGTGCGGGCAGCACGTCGTCCAAGTGGCGCAGCAGGCCGGCCCAGGCGTCCTCCCAGCCGGGACGTACGACCACGGGTGAGAGGTTGAAGTGCACCTCGTACCCGGCGTCGAGGAAGTCCGCCGCGGCGGCGATGCGGTCGGCGACCGGCGAGGTGCGCACGTCGAGGAGCCGGGAGTCGTCCGGCGGCATCAGCGAGAAGCGGACGCGGGTACGGCCGCGAGGGTCGAGGGCCAGCAGGTCGGGGTTGACGAACTTCGTGGCGAACGACGCCTTGGCGGTGGGCCACTGCCGGAAGGCGTGCACCAGGTCGGCGGTGTTGTCGCAGATCAGGGCGTCCACGGAGCAGTCGCCGTTCTCGCCGATGTCGTACACCCAGGCCTCGGCGTCGCACTGGTTCGGCTCGGGCTTGGGTCCCTGCCGGGCGACGTGCCGGCCCAGGTGGGCGATGATCCGGTCGATGTTGGTGAAGACGGTGACGGGGTTGGCGTAGCCCTTGCGGCGGGGCACGTAGCAGTAGGCGCAGGCCATCGCGCAGCCGTTGGAGGGGCCGGGGGCGATCCAGTCCGCCGACCGGCCGTTGGGCCGGGTGGTGAGAGTCTTCTTCTCGCCGAGCACGAGCGTCTCGCCCTTGACCCGCACCCAGCGGTCGATGTTGCCCTCGTTGCCGTGCAGGCCCGGGATGCGCCAGTGCGAGGCGACGGGGATCACCTCGGCGTCGGGGTACCGGGCGATGACCTGCCGCCCCCGCGGGGAGGCCGCGGCGGCCGGCTCGGCGTAGATCCGCCGGACCGGCAGCAGGCGGCGGGCCCCGGCGGAGGTCCGGAAGGCGGAGTGCCGTTCGGCGGGGGCGGGTCCGAGCGCGTCGAGCCCGAACAGGGTGCCGGAGTCGTCGTCCGGGAGGCCGGAGGCGTCGTGCATGTGTGCTTCCGTTCGCTCGCCGTGGCGGGGCCGGCCGGACGCGGCCGTCCCACCGGTGTGCGTGCCCTCGTACCGCGCACCGAACGGTCCGTGCCGCCGCTACCACTGTACGGGCCATGTACCGGCCGGGTCTTGTGGCGCACAGTCGCCGTGCGTGAGGACGCCGGGCCGGGGCATACGCGTGGAGCCACCCCAACCGGCTCATCCCTACTTCAAGGAGGCACCACGTGCTGGGCATCATCGCGGCGGTCCTGTTCTTCATCTCCTTCCTCATCAACGCGGCGGACATCGCCACCAACGACGTCTTCACGTCGGTCAACTTCATGCTGATCGGCCTCATGCTGCTCGCCCTGCACGTGGCGGGGATAGGCAGCGGCTGGGCGGCGCGCGGCCGCCGGCGCTGACCCCGGCGGGCCCGGTCACAGGGTCTGCTCGGCCCAGATCGTCTTGCCGCGCACGGCCGGCCGGGTCCCCCACGCCTGCGCGAGCTGGGCGACGATGAACAGGCCGCGCCCGCCCTCGTCGACCGTGCCCGCGTGGCGCAGGTGCGGGGCGGCCGTGTCGGCGTCCCGCACCTCGCAGGTGAGGGTGCGGCCGCGGATCAGACGCAGTTCGATGGGCGGGCGTCCGTACCGCAGGGCGTTGGTGACGAGTTCACTCGCGATGAGCTGCGTGTTGTAGGCGGTCTCCTCCTCGACGCCCCACGCGGTGAGTTGCGCGCGCGTGCGTCGCCGGACGGCGGACACGGCCGTCGGGTCGGGGTCGAGCGGCCAGACGGCGCACTGGTCGGGCGGGAAGGCCCGCGTCCGCGCGACGATCACCGCGGCGTCCCGGACGCCCATGCCGGCCGGGAGCGCGTAGACGAGGGCGTCGCACAGGTCCTGCAGCGGCCGGTCGCCGTAGCGGGACACCGAGGCCAGCGGGCCGGGGCGCTCGGCGAGGTAGGCCGTGAGCAGCGGGTCGCTGGTGAACACCAGGACACTGCCGGCCGGGACGTCGGCGTCGACGGCCGCGAAGGGGGCGCCCTCCGCGCTCCCCAACCGTGGCCCGGCCGGGGTGCCGAGCACCGAGACGGTGCCCTCCGGCCGTACGACCAGCGGTGCCAGATGACCGGCGGCCGCCGCCACACAGCTGCCGGTCAGCGGGTCGTGCACCGCGTACACGCAGTCGGCGGTCAGCTCCTCCTCGCGCAGGGGGTCGCCGAGCGGCAGCCGGGCCCGTTCGGCGGCGAGCCGGGTCGCCGTGTCGTGGAGACGGGCGAGCAGTTCGTCGGGGGTCAGGTCGAACGCCGACAGGGAGCGGATGGCGGTGCGCAGCTGGCCCATGGTCGCGGCCGCCTCCAGACCGCGCCCCGACACCTTGCCCACGACGATGGCCGTGCGGGCGCTCGACAGGGCGGTGGTGTCGTACCAGGCGCCCGGGTCGGCTCCGGTGAGGGAGAGGTAGGCGGTCTCCAGCCATGCCTGGGCCTCGGGGCGGCGGGGCAGCAGCTGCCGCTGGACCGTGGCGGCGATCGTGTGCTCGCGCGTGTAGCGTCGCGCGTTGTCGAGGCACAGCGCGGTGTGCGTGCCCACCTCCACGGCCAACGCCCGGTCCTCCTCGTCGAAGACGGGCGAGCGGTCGGCGCGGTAGAGGCTGACGAGTCCGAGGGCCGCGTCCCGCAGGGCCAACGGGACGACCAGGAGCGAGTGGCCCCGCGCCGCGTCGACGGCCCGCGCGAGGGCGGGGTCCGCGGCGAGCCAGGGGGTGTCCGGGCCGAACCGGACCATCCTGGGGCTCAGGTCGGCCAGGGCCTGGGTGAACGGCGTCGGGTCCGCGAGGCGGCGGACATCGCCCACCGCGTGGATCTGCCGCGCCGCCTGGTCGGTCGCGCTGCGGAAGGCGGTGCGCATCATCAGGGTGCCGGTGAGGGCGCGGGCCAGGGGCGGGTCGTCGCCGCGGATGACGGCGTCCTCCACCTCGACGGTCACCAGGTCGGCGAAGTCGGGAACCAGGATCGCGGCGAGCTCCTCGCCGATGACGACCGGATCCAGGGTCCGGCCGACGCGTTCCCGTACCCGGTCGAGCATGCGGGTCCTGGCGTGGGCCCGTTCCCGCTCGGTGACGTCTACGGCGATGACGCCGACCCCGAGCACCTTCCCGCCGGGTCCCTGCAGGCGCAGTGCGTTGACCTCGAACGTGCGCTCCACGGGTGCCTCGTCGACCAGGGCCCGCACGACACGGCGCAGCAGGGGCGTGCCGGTGTCGAGGACGTCCCGCAGGAGCGCCTCCGCGTCGGCGTCGACGAGGTGGTAGACGTCCCTGGCCCGTTGTCCCCGGATGTCGTCCAGGCTGATGTCACGCATCCATGGTGTGGCGGTGTTGACGCGGACCACGCGCAGGTCGGGGTCGACGAGGTGGAGCCCGATCGGGGACTGTGTGAACAGTGCCTCCAGCATCGAGGCCGCCGCCTGGTCGACGTGGCCGAGGGGATCGTTGCCCAAGGGTCCCATCCACCTCCGAGGTCCGGTCGCCGCCCGCGCTCGGGGGGTACGCCCCATAGAACAGCGTGCGCCCTGGGCGGCGGCGCCGCACCCGCTGCGGGCCGTGCACCGACCCTCCACTCCGTGTCACAGACATGACCGGTCGTCCACCCCACCGGACTTTGAACTCACTGATGACAAAGTATGGACGCGCACAACGAAAGTCCCCTACGGTATCGGCGCAACCGCAACGAGTACCGCCTCTGCGCGTCTCCCGCGCAGGGGGCAACTCGACCGGAGAGCGATCCGGCGGCCTCCGGTCCGTTCTGGAGGACCGATGCATCCACGGTTGTTCCGCCGTGCCCGAAGACTCACTCCCCTTCTCCTCGGCGCCTTGCTGGTCGGGGGCGTCCTGGCGGCGCCCCCGTCCGCCGCCGCCCCCGCTGACATCCCCCCGCAGGAACCGGGCGTGACCCTGCGCGTGTTCGACACCCAGGTCCCGCTCAGCAAGTTGTGCACCCTCAAGCCCGGCCAGACACCGAACCACGACAGACTCATGCCGACCGTGGACTGGTCCACGACCGGTGACTTCGGCGGCTTCGCCGACAACTTCTCGGCCGTGGTGTCCGGTTACCTCGTCATCCCGGACGACGGCTCCTACACCTTCCGCCTCACCAGCGACGACGGGTCACGGCTCACCATCGACGACCGGACCGTCGTCGACCACGACGGTCTGCACGGAGCCGAGCCGAAGGACGGATCGGTCCAGCTCACCGCCGGTTCGCACCCGTTCCGCATCGACTACTTCGAACGGGGCGGCGACCAGCGCCTCGCGCTGGCGTGGAAGCCGCCGGCCGCGAGCGACTTCAGCATCGTGCCGACGGAGGCGCTGAGCACGGACGCCGGTGTGGTCCGGGTGACCGCGCCCGGCCGCAAGGAGTGCGAGTCGGGGGCGGACAGCCCCGGCGACGGGCTGCCCCTGACGGACGTACGGCCCGACCTCACCCTCACCGATCTGCGCCCCGACGGCTTCGAACCGCAGGTCACCGGCATGGACTGGCTGCCCGACGGACGCCTGGCCATCAGCACCTGGGGCGGCTCGGAGACCACCACGGGCGAGGTGTACCTGCTGGACAACGTCACCGGGAGGACAAGCCGCGACAAGGTGACCGTCAAGAAGGTCGCGAGCGGGCTGCGCGAGCCCATGGGCATCAAGTACGTCGACGGCTCCCTGTACGTCTCGCAGAAGCACGAACTGACCCAACTGGTCGACATGAACCGCGACTTCGTCACGGACGAGTACCGCACGGTGGCGACCTGGCCGTACGGCGGGAACTTCCACGAGTTCGCGTTCGGTCTGCTCTACCGCGACGGCTACTTCTACGTGAACCTGTCCGTCGCCATCAACTACGGCGGCGCGACGACCACTCCGCAGCCGGCGCCCGGCCGGGGCACGACGTACCGGATCAACCGGAAGACCGGGAAGATCCAGCCGATCGCGGGTGGTCTGCGCACCCCCAACGGCATCGGCTGGGGCCCGGGCGGCGACATCTTCACCACCGACAACCAGGGCGGCTGGCTGCCCGCGTCCAAGCTGGTCCACATCAAGCAGGACCGCTTCTTCAACCACTACACCGAGCCGTCCGGCCCGTTCGACGACCGTCCCGTCACCGAACCGGTGCTGTGGCTGCCTCAGAACGAGATCGCCAACTCCCCCAGTACGCCGCTGTATCTGACCAAGGGCCGGTTCGCCGGGCAGCTGCTCATCGGCGACGTCACCTACGGCGGGCTCCAGCGCGCCTATCTGGAGAAGGTGAAGGGCCAGTACCAGGGCGCCGTCTTCCGCTACACGCAGGGACTCGAAGCCGGCGTCAACCGGATCACGATGGGCCCCGACGGCGCCGTCTACGCGGGCGGGCTCGGTGCCGACGGCAACTGGGGCCAGGAGGGCAAGCTGAAGTTCGGGCTGCAGAAGCTCACCCCCAACGGCGGCAACACCTTCGACATCAAGGAGATGCGGGCCGTCCCCGGCGGCTTCGACCTGGAGTACACGCAGCCGCTGTCACAGGAGACCGTGGACAAGCTCGCCTCCCGGTACCAGGCCGAGCAGTGGCGGTACACCCCGACATCGGACTACGGCGGACCGAAGATCGCCGAGGAACGGCTCGGCGTCCGCTCGGCGACCCTCGCCAAGGACGGCCGTACCGTCCTGCTGCGCCTCGACGGACTGAAGCCCGGCCGTGTCGTGCACGTGCGCTCCCCGCGGCCGTTCGCGTCCGCGTCCGGCGAGAAGCTGTGGAGCACCGAGGCCTGGTACACGCTCAACGCCCTGCCGGGCAAGCAGCCGCCACCCGCCGCGCTGTACGAGGCGGAGGAGGCTCGCCTGACCGGGACGGCCGGGGTGAACCGGGACCACGGCGGCTACTCGGGCAGCGGCTTCGTCGACCGGTTCGGCACCGAGGGCAAGGCGGCCACCACGTTCGACGTCACGGTCCCGAAGGCCGGCGACTACGACGTCAGCCTGCGCTACTCCAACGGCCCCAACCCCTTCCAGGGCACCAAGTCCCTCTCCCTGTACGCCAACGGGAAGAAGCTGCGCCAGACGCGGCTTCCCTCGACCGGCGACTGGGAGACCTGGTCGACCCGGACGGAACGGGTCACCCTGCGCAAGGGGCACAACACCGTCGCGTACCGCTTCGACGCCGGTGACGACGGGCACGTCAACCTGGACCTGATCACGGTCCGGCCGCACGGGGCCCGCGTCACCCTCTTCGACGGCACGGCCGCGTCGCAGAGCCAGTGGCAGCACACCGACGGACGCGTCACCGAATGGCCGCTGACAGACGGGAAGTCGATGGAGGTGTGCTGCGGCGACCTGCGCACCAAGGACGCCTACCAGGACTTCAGGCTGCACGTGGAGTTCCGCGTACCGCTCCTGCCCGACGACGTGACGGGCCAGGACCGCGGCAACAGCGGCGTCTACCTCCAGGACCGCTACGAGGTGCAGATCCTCGACTCGTACGGCGACACGACACTCGACACGAACGAGGCCGGGGCGATCTACCTGAAGAAGGCCCCGGACGTCAACGCGGCCACCGCACCGGAGACCTGGCAGTCGTACGACATCACCTTCCGGGCGGCCCGCTACGACGCCGACGGCACCAAGACCGCCGACGCCCGCGTCACCGTCGTCTGGAACGGCAAGAAGGTCCACGACGACGTCGCGATCGACGGCCCGACCGGAGGCGGCCGGCCGGAGGGCGCCTCGGCCGGCGCCGTCCGCCTCCAGGACCACGGCAACAAGGTGCGCTACCGGAACATCTGGATCCAGCCGCTGAGCTGAACCGGCGGTGAACAGGGGGCGCGTCCACGATCCGGTGGGCGCGCCCTTCCACCTAGGTCCGCGGGACGACGTCCTTGACGTACACGAGGCCGTCGAGGGCCGCCAAGTGCGCGGGGTCCAGGGGGGCGTAGCCGAACCAGGGGGACACACGGGGCGCGGGCGGCGGATCGCCGAGGGCGGCGGTCAGCCGTTCGACGTCGACGAGGCCGGAGTCCTCGGCGAGTCCGTACAGCAGCCCCTCGACGGACTCCGGAGGCGGGGTGTCCACGCCCCGGTGCCGCAGGGTCCCGACCGCCGTGGCCAGGACGGCGTACCCGGCACCGAGCCGGGCGTCCACGAGCGCGCCGGCGCTCCACCATTCCACCCGGCCCTGCCACATCGTCATGCTGCTCTTCGGGCGCTGGAGGTGGGAGTTGTGGGCGGCGACGAGCACGGGTGCCCGTTCCGCGAGGGCCAGGAGGTTCTGCGCCATCATCAGGTCCCGCAGCGCGCACAGCCGGGTCATCCGGGCCGGTGAGGGATCCGCCATGGCGTGGTGGTAGCGCAGCAGGCCGGTGGCCGTCCGCGCGTACAGGCGGGCGTGGTCCCAGGCGTCGGGCGGCACGGCGGCGGTCAGGTGCGGTGCCTGTGCGTCGAGCAGGGCCACCAGGTCGTCGGTGAGCACCCGCAGTTCACGGGCCTCGGCGGACCGGCCCACGGAACGGGCCGGGTCGAGCATGGCGTCGGGGTCGGTCCACCGGTCGTCGTCCCCGAGCAGCCGGTCCAGGGTCTCGGCGGTGCACGGCAGCAGTCCTGGGTCCACCTGGGCGGCGAGCAGGCCGTGCAGTTCCAGCAGGGCCCGGCGCGGGGAGCCGGCGGCGGTGATCTCCAGCGGGCCGTCGCAGCCGGCGAAGCGGACGTGCTCGCCGGAGGGCCGGCCCTCGTTGTGGGCGCGCATCCACCGCACGAGGTCACGGTTGCCGTCGTGGGCGCCCCAGCCGTGCCCGAACCCGTGCTCCATGGCCTCGTCGAGCGTGCCCTCCCCCGTGGTGACGTACGCGTCCACGGCCAGGGCCCGCAGGCAGTCGCTCTCGAGCGCGATGGTGCGGAAGCCCTCCTGCTCGACGAGTTGCCGGAAGAGGTGGTTGCGGACGGCGAGCAGGGCGTCCTCCCCGTGCGTGGGCTCGCCCAGGGCGAGGACGCGGGGCCGGGCGGGGAGCAGCGGCAGGAGGGCCGCGGCGTCGAGGGGGCGGGTGAAGTCCTTGAGGTCACAAGCCATGCCCTCAACGCTATCGTTGAAGGTTCGGTGGAGACTTTGGCCGCGATGCGGCCCGATATCGTGGGTGTCATGGGTCCCCACCTTCAAACCGGTGCGCGTCTGCGGCCGATCGACCTGGCGCGCGGGGCCGGTCTGTCCACGCAGGCGGTCCGGAACTACGAGGAGGCCGGCATCCTGCCGCCCGCGGCCCGCACCGCCTCCGGCTACCGGGTCTACACCGCGGTGCACGCGGCGGCGCTGCGCGCCTTCCTCGCCCTGGTCCCCGGCCACGGGCACGCCACGGCGACGGCGATCATGCGGACCGTCGGCCAGGACGCGCTGGAGGAGGCGTTCCGGCTCATCGCCGGCACTCACGCCCAGCTCCTGGAGGACCGGGCGACGCTGCGGGCGGTGGAGCGGGCGCTCGGTGACCTGGAGCCCGCGCACCCGGCCGGCCGGGGCGGGGGCGGCCTGTTCGTCGGCCCGCTCGCGCGGCAGCTCGGGGTGCGGCCCGCGACGCTGCGCGCCTGGGAGCGCGCCGGGCTGGTGCGCCCGCACCGCGACCCGCTGACCGGGTACCGGGTCTACGACGAGGCGGACGTACGCGACGCCCGTCTGATCCGCCAACTCCGGCGCGGCGGCTACCTGCTGGAGCAGATCGCGCCGCTGATCAGCCAGGTCCGGGCGGCCGGTGGACTGGAGCCGCTGGAGGGGACCCTGCGCGACTGGCACGGCCGGCTCTCAGCGCGCGGGCGGGCCCTGCTGAGCGGGGCCGCCGCGCTGGAGGCGTATCTGCGGACCCGCGAGGAATGCTCCGTCGGCGTGGACCCGGACACCCAGACGGCGCGGCCGTCGTTGGACCCGGCATGAGGATCATCGCCTGCGCCGCGCTCGTCGCCGCCGCCCTGCTCACCGCCGCCCTTCCCGCCTCGGCCGACGACGGCCCCGTCGACTTCGGTCTCTTCCAGGGGGTCAACGACACGAAGGGCTCCGCGACCACCGACGCGGGCCCGATCTGGCCGCCCTCGTCCGGCGGGACCGGCGCCGGCGCCCCGAGGTCGGCGCTGGGCATGCTCGTGGAGGGTCTCGTGCAGGGCTGACGCCTCGCACGGGGGTGACGGCAGCTCATGACCGGGCGTCCACCGGAGAGCCGTGGACGCGGGCTCCCGATCGCGGCCACCGTCGCCCACGTGGCCGGTGCGGACGGCGCGTACCTCACCGGGGCGTCCCTGCCCGTCGACGGCGTCTTCACCGTCCGACCCGGCGGCGGTGTGCTCACCCCTCCACCAACGCCGGCGTCAACCCCGCCCACGGGTTGGGCAGATCACCCGTCACCGGGCCGCAGACACCGGCGCCCCGCTCGCCCGCCGTACGCAGGGCGAGCGGGACCAGGGGGTGCGGTACGCCGTAGACCAGGTGGCACAGGCGGTCGGCGGGGACGCGTTCCGTCCAGGCGGGGCGGGTGAAGTCCGCGACGTACCGGGACCAGGGGCCCTCGAAGGTGACCGTGAGGTCGGCGAGGCGGGCGTAGCCGGGGGCCGGGTGGACGCCCGGGTTGAGGACGACCGTCGAGGCGCCGAGGCGGCGGACCGCGCGGACGAGGCGGCGGCACTCCGGAAGAGCCTCGGGGGCCGCCGGTGTCTGGTCGAGGAAGCAGCCGTCGACGCCGTACCACTCCCGGTGCCGGCGCAGGTCGGCGGTGACCTCGGCGGGTCGGCGGGCCCCGTAGTCCGTGTCCAGGTAGCCGAGGAGGCGGGCGCCCGCCGCGCGCAGCGCCTCGGCCGCCTTGGCGAACGCCGGGTCGGGGGTGCTGCCGGGGCCGTTCGCCGGATTCAGCACGACCGCGTAGGTGCGGGAGGCGCAGGTGATGAGCCGGTGCCAGGCGCCGGGGTCCTCGGCCGGATGCACGTACAGCGGGATCAGCAGGCTCACCGCGTTCGTACCTCCTCGGGGCGGCGGGTGGCGGCCTCCCACAGCGCCGCCACGGACGAGGGGAGGGGGTGGTCCGGGGTCCAGCCCAGGGCGTCGCGGGCGGCGGTGATGTCCGAGCACTGCCAGGAGACCTGCGCGGACCGGGCGGAGCCGACGGTCCCGGCCTCGGCGATCCGGCCCCGGAACCCGGCGGCGTCGGCGAGGGCGCGCACGAGGTCGCGGACCGGCCGGGCGTCGCCGCCGCCGATGTTCAGCACGGGTGGCAGCGGTCCCTCGGCGGTGGCGGCCAGGGCGGCCGCCCGGGCCACGTCGCGGACGTCCACGAAGTCGCGGTGTGCGGACAGGTCCCCGAGCCGCAGCGCCGCCTCCGGGTCGTCGCCCGCCTCCGCGAGGAGGGCCGCGACCCGGCCGGGCAGCCCGGTGGGCGGGGCTCCCGCGCCCACCGGGTTGCCCACCCGCAGGACCACCGAGTCCAGGCCGGATGCGGTCACCGCCACCGTGCCCGCCAGCTTGGTCGCGCCGTACGGGCCGGCGGGCCGGGTGGCCGCCGACTCCGGGACACGCACCCCCGGTTCGGTGGGACCGTACTCGGCGGCCGAGCCCAGATGGACCAGGCGTGCCCCCGGTGCCGCCTCCCGCAGCGCCGCGCACAGCACGGCCGGGCCGCGGGTGTTCACCTCGGCCAGGGTGACGGCGTCGCCGCCGGTCGCGCCCGCGCAGTTGACGACGGCGTCGGGCGCGGCCTCGGCCAGCGCCGCCGCGAGGTCCCGTGGGCGGGCGGCGGCGAGGTCGACGGTGACGTCGGCGGCGAGGGAGCGGCCGGCCACGAGGACCCGTGCGCCGGGCAGCGCGCGCAGCCGCTCGACGACATGCGTGCCGAGGTAGCCGGTGGCACCGAGTACGAGGAGGTGCATGGTGGTTCAGGCCCCCTTGAGCAGGAGCGACTTGCGGCTGGTGAACTCCGCGTTGGCGCGGTCGTAGTCGTCGGGGCGGCCGATGTCGAGCCAGTAGCCGTCGAACTCGTAGGCGTGCGGCGGGCGTCCGGCGGCGAGCAGGTCCGTGACGAGTTCGTCGAAGCCGAGGGGCAGTCCGGGGGTGTAACCGTCGAGGGTGGCCCGGGAGACACCGTAGACGCCCATGGACACCCGGTAGTCGATGCTGGGCTTCTCGGTGAAGGCGACCACCCGGCTGGCGTCGGTGGTCAGCACCCCGAAGTCGATGTGCACCTTGCGCGCGTACGTGGCGATCGTCAGGGGGGTGCCGGACGCCTCGTGGGAGCGCAGGACGTCGGCGTAGTCGAGGTCGGTGAGGACGTCGCCGTTCATGACCAGGAAGTGCTCGGGGAGGCGGTCGCGCAGCGCGAGCAGCGGCCCCATGGTGCCGAGCGGGCTCTCCTCGGTGGCGTAGTCGACGCTCATGCCCCACTGGGAGCCGTCGCCGACGTAGGCGCGGATGATCTCGCCGAGGTGGCCGATGGCGAGGGTGCAGCGGGTGAAGCCGGCCGTGGACAGCTGGCGCAGCACGATCTCCAGGATGGCGTGCTGGTCGCCGATGGGGACGAGCGGCTTGGGCAGCGCGGTGGTGTACGGCCGCAACCGGACGCCCTTTCCACCGGCGAGGATCACTGCGTGCATGGCATACCTCCTGCGGTACGAGCCGGGCGGGTCAGATGTTGTAGATGCCGGTCTTGTAGCGGGCCAGGTTGGCGGGGTCGGTGAGCCACCGCGCGGTGCGCGCCAGTCCCTCCTCGAGCGTGTTCTCCGGCCGCCACCCGGTGGCCGCGGTGAGCCGGCTCGCGTCGGCGACGAGCCGCATCACCTCGGAGGCGGCGGGCCGCAGCCGCGCGGGGTCCTCCTGGACGTCGAGGGGAGCGTCCATGACCTTGCCGACCAGCGCGACCAGGTCGCCGACGGAGATCTCGCCGCCGGTCCCGGCGTTGAAGGTGCGCCCGACGACCTGCTCGGCCGGTGCGGTGCCGACGGCGAGGAAGGCCCGCGCGGTGTCCTCGACGAAGGTGAAGTCGCGGGTGGGGCGCAGGTCGCCGAGGGTGATCGTGCGTTCCCCGGCGGCCACCTGCCCGATGACGGTGGGGATCACGGCGCGCATCGACTGGCGGGGGCCGAAGGTGTTGAACGGGCGCAGCGTCACCACCGGGGTGCCGAAGCTGGCGTGGTAGCTGTCGGCGAGCCGGTCGCCGCCCGCCTTCGAAGCGGCGTACGGCGACTGGGTGTTGATGGGATGGTCCTCGGTGATCGGCACGGTCCGCGCGGTGCCGTACGTCTCGCTCGTGGACGTGTGCACCAGGCGCGGGACGCCGAGGGCGCGGACGGCCTCCAGCACGTTGAGGGTGCCGGTGACATTGGTGTCCACGTAGCTGTGCGGGGCCTGGTAGGAGTACGGGATCGCGATGAGCGCGGCGAGATGGTAGGCGCAGTCGGCGCCGTCCAGCAGGCCGCGCACCGAGCCGGGGTCGCGTACGTCGCCGAGGACGACCTCGACCTGGTCGAGCACGTCGGCGGGTAGGGTCTCCAGCCAGCCGTAGGAGGAGAACGAGTTGTACTGGGCCATGGCGCGCACGCGGTGGCCGGAGGCGACGAGGGCCTCGGTGAGGTGCGAGCCGATGAAGCCTTCGGCGCCGGTGACGGCGGCGAGCGGGGCGGAGGTCAACTCTCGGTCCTTTCGTCGTGGTGGCCGGACGCGGGCCCGGTGCGGTCGGGACGCGGGGCTCCGGAGGTCCGTTGGGGTGATGCGGAGGGTCAGGCGTGTGGGGAGGGCCGGCCGAGCAGGCGCAGCGCGCACACCGCGAGACAGAGCGCGGCCGCGGCGCACACCGCCGGCAGGACGGCCGGCGTGCCCGGCGGGTCCAGGGCGGTGACCGTGCCGGCCGTTCCGGCGGCGGTGAGGCAGAGCAGGGCGGGTGGCCAGGCCGTACCGAACGCCTGCAGCAGCAGGGCGGTCCACAGGGTGGCCGCGAGCAGCAGGAGGGTGGCCGGGTCCGCGGCGGTGAGCAGTGCGGCGGGCAGCAACAGCAGAAGGTAGGCGCTCAGGCAGCCGGCGAGGACGCCGGCCGAGCGCAGCAGGAACCCGCCGGGGGTCGCGCTGGTGCGCAGCGCGGCGACGGACCAGCCGCGGTAGCGGTACAGCAGCCATTCGGCGGGCCCCATGCTGAGGGTCAACGCGAGGACGGCGTAGGGCTGCCGGCGGCCGGTGAGGACGACGAGCACGGCGGCGGCGAGGCCGAACAGGCCGTACGGCAGGGAGGCGCGCAGGGGGGTGCGCGGTGGGTGCGGTGCGGGTGGGCAGGTGCGGCCCTTCCCCAGGACCCGGCCGGCGGCGGCAAGGGTGGCGACCAGCGCGAGCAGGGGCAGCCCGGCCCGCGCGAGTGGTCCGGGTTCCCACCACGGCAGGACGGCGGCGCCGGCGACGAGCGGGCTGAGCGCCGCGAGCAGCAGCCTCTCCCGGGCGAGCACGAGCAGGACGCCCGCGGCGGCCAGGTACAGCGACTGGCCGGCGGCGACCGCGAGGGCCAGGGCGTCCGGGCCGGGGACCAGCGCGAGGGCCGTCGCCGTGGCGGCGCCCAGCAGTGACCCGGTGAGCAGGGTGCCGGACGCCTCCCGGCGTCCCGTCACGAGCCGCAGGTGGGCGCGGTGGCCGAGGGCCTGCCCCCAGGCCCAGGAGGCGATGCACGCCACGATCAGCACGGGGGCGTACCGACTGAGCGGCCACAGCGGGGCGGTCAGCAGATGGGCGAGGGCGGGCAGGGCGAACAGCGCGCCGCGCAGCAGGCAGCGCAGGGTGTCGGGCCGCCACGGGTCGGGTGCGGGCGGTGGTTCCGGGAACGTCCTAGGCACCCGCGCGTAGAGGGCGGTCGCCAGGGAGAACAGGTCCGGGTGCCCGTACCGCTCCCTGATGACGGACGCGGACAGGCCCTCGGCCTCCAGCAGGGCGGCCACTTCGTAGGGGTGGACGGCGGGCCCTATGGCGTCGGCGAGTTCGGCGGCCAGGGTGCTGACGGCCTCCTCGTCGGGGCCCCGGCCGGGCAGCCGGACGGCGAGCGTGGCGTCGTCCAGGGCCCAGCGCGGGCGGCGGCGCGGCGGGCGGGGTGTGGCGAGCCGCAGGGCGAGCGCGTCGCGTCCGTCGCCGCCGGGTTCGAGGGACAGGGGGCCGCTCATCCGGTGAGGCTCCCGGTGCCGGTGACCGCCGGGGCGGGCAGGACGACCCGGGTGGGCGGGGGTGCCGTCCCGGTGGCCAGTTCGTGGTAGATGCCGCGGAACGTGTCGATGGTCTGCCGCAGCGTGAACTGCTCGATGACCCGCAGCCGTGCGGCCTCCCCCATCGCCCGGCGGCGTCCGGGGTCGCCGAGGAGTTCGAGCGCGGCGGCGGCCATGGCGGCCGGGTCGCGCGGCGGCACGACGAGTCCGGTGTCGCCGACGGCCTCGCGGACGCCGCCGACGTCGGTGGACACGGTGGCCCGGCCGCACGACATGGCCTCGATCAGGGTGAAGGGGAAGCCTTCGCTGATGCTGGACAGCATGACCACGGTGCCGGCGGCGTAGGCGTCCTGGATGTCGTCGACGCGGCCTTCGAAGGTCACCGCGTCGGCGTGCCCGAGTTCGGCGGCGAGGGCCTCGCAGCGTTCGCGGTACGCCTCACCGCCGCGCGGGGTGCCGCCGAACAACCGCAGCCGGACGTCGGGGCGTTGTCCCCGGACGAGGGCGAAGGCGCGGATGAGGGTCTCCAGGTCCTTGATGGGGTCGACTCGTCCGGCCCAGCTCAGGGTGGGGGTCCCGGGTTCCGGGCCGGCCGGGGGGAAGGCGGCCGGGTCGACGCCGTTGTAGACGGTGCGGATCGCGGAGGGGTCGGCGCCGCCCTGTTCCTCCCAGAGCCGGTTGTAGCGGTTGCCCGGGGTGATGAGTGCCGCCTGGCGGTAGCTCTCCCGCGCGAGCAGCCTGAAGAAGCCGAGGACGACCGCCTTGACGGGCCAGCGGTAGGCCGCGGTGCGGTAGCCCAGGTAGCGCTCGCGCAGGTAGACGCCGTGCTCGGTGAGCAGCAGCGGGACGCCGTACCGTTCGCGGGCCGCGAGGCCCGGCAGGACGGCGACGCCGCCGCTGACGGCGTGCGCGACGCCGTCCCGCGGGGGCGGCGCGGCGAGCGGCCGCAGCGCGTGTTCCAGCAGGGCGGTGGCGGTGAGCGCGTCGTGCAGCGTCGGCCGCGCCTCGCGTACGGCCAGGCCGGGGCGGGTCCATACGGCGGTGAGGATGCGCAGGGCGGTGTCGCCCCGCAGGAACGGGCTGAGTTCGGCGGCGGCGGCCGCGCGGGCCAGAGCGTGGAGGGCGGGTGCGAAGCCGTCCTCGGCGCCGGGGTCGACGAGCGCGGTCAGGAACCGCTCGTAGGCGGTGGCGAGTCGGCGGCGGGACCGGCCGCGCGGGGGCCGGCCGTCGGGGGTGGCGCCCCACATGGGCACGGACAGGACGTCGCGGACATGGCCGGGCAGGTCCCAGACGAGGGGTTCCCGTCCGGTGCCGGTGACGGCGATGACGTCGAACTCGATGTCGGGCATGCCGGTGACGAGCTGGTCGCACCAGACGCTGACGCCGCCGTGGCTGTGCGGGTAGGTGCCTTCGGTGAGCAGGGTGACGCGCGCGGCGGCGGCCCGCCGCGCGGCGTGGTGAACGTGCATGGCTGGGCTCCACGGCCGAGGTGGGGTGAGGGGGTGCCGGTCCCGGCGCGGGCGCCCGGGACGTGTCTGCGGGTGCCGGTCAGCTCCCCGTGGGCGGGACGTGCTCGGCCACGCCCGCGGGGACGCGGGCGTCGGGGGCCGGGGCGGTGGCGGGTGCGGAGCCGTCCGGGCCGCCGGGCGTGGCGGGTGCCGTGGAGGCGGGCAGGGTGAGGGTGAGTGGTCCGGCGGCCGGGGCCGTCCAGCCGGAGCGGTGTCCGGCGTACGCCTGGCCGAAGGGGGTGCCGGACCGGGTGGTGCCCTCGGGCAGGGTGGCGGGGATGTCGACGCCGGCGGGGCCGTCGATGGTGACGGTGTCGCCGATCCGGTAGGCGGTGACCTGTCCGTCGTCCACGGCGGTCCGCCAGGCGGCCCGGCGGCCCTGTTCCTCGCCGATGGCCTTCATCCGCAGGTCGACCAGCGGGGTGTCCGCCGCGAACAGCGCCTCGTAGCCGTCGAGGACGCCGTCGAGGACCGGGTAGGCGATGCGCTCCTCGGCCAGGTTGGACTGGTGGATGAAGTGCGGCGTGGGGTCGTTGGCGAGGACGTGGCCGAGGGCGATCTGCCGTTCCAGGGGCACGATGTGCTCGGTGTAGCCGGTGTCGGGGTCGAGCGGTGCGGGCAGGCAGGTGGTGGCCGGGTCGTCCTCGCAGATGCCGCTGCCGCCCTGGGCGCGGCTGGTGTAGATCCAGTTGTACTCGTCGACCTGCTCGGCGGCGCGGCCCGCGTTGTAGAAGACGTTCATCGGGTGGCGCGGGACCGTGGTGGCGGGGCCGACGCGGCGCCGGCCCGGTTCGCGGGAGTGGTCCGAGGCGAGCCAGGTGACGCCGGTGTCGGCGAGGGCGAGCGCCAGGTTGGGGTTGTCG
This sequence comes from Streptomyces sp. NPDC056628, assembly GCF_042792555.1. Classification (NCBI taxonomy): domain Bacteria; kingdom Bacillati; phylum Actinomycetota; class Actinomycetes; order Kitasatosporales; family Streptomycetaceae; genus Streptomyces; species Streptomyces sp. NPDC056628. Next base: position 28,249 of record NZ_JBHTWG010000031.1, on the reverse strand, counting down.
TCGGGCTGCTGCGGCAGCACCTTGAGCCCGGAGTGCTCGCCGGTCACCAACTCGTCGTCGTCCAGCGGGAGTCCCGCGGACCGTCCCCAGGCGCGGTTGTGGGCGATCTCGTCGGCGATGGCGTCGCGGCCGACCCACCTGGTGCTGCCGTCGGCGTTCGTGGCGCAGCGCCAGGGCACCACCGCGGTGTCCTGCTCGCAGCCGAGGAAGGCGTGCGTGTAGGTGTGGTTGATCCAGCGGAAGGCGTCGCGCCGCTCCAGGAGGCGGTCGGCGAGCGGGTCGGCGCCGGCGTGGTCCTCGCGGTGGTCGGCGCTGCCGGCCGCGTTGTAGGCGAGGTCGAGCGTGAAGTCGCGTTCCCGCTGCCAGGTGACGGCGTGGTCGACGTCGGCGGGGGTCATCCTGATCGGGTCGGGTGTGGCGTCCGGGTCGGTGCAGTCGACGTCGCCGGGCGTGCAGTTGAGGCGGGAGTTCCAGCGGTCGTCGCCCGCGAGGACGTCGTCGACGTGGACGGCGAAGTAGTTGCGGGAGGCGCCGAGGTGCACGCCGCCGGTCATCCAGGCGACGATGCCGCGGGCGAGCAGCCGGAACTGCTGTTGGTGGCGGTTGTAGACGAAGGTGACGACGAGTTCGCGTCGCCCGTCGTGCCGGTACTCCCCCACCAGCGAGCCCTGCCGGGTGGTGCCGGGGATGGGCGCCTGGACGTACGGCGTGAAGTCGGCGCCCTCGGCGGGGCTGGAGAGGAAGGCGTAGCTCTCGCCGACGTCGGGCGCGTTGTCCTCGAAGGGCACCGGTCCGTCGAGGTAGCCGAACGGCCCGGACCGCCCGGCGTCCGTGACCTCGGCCCGCACGCCGTCGACGCTGCCTGAGTAGCCGCCGTTCACGGGGTACCGCAGTCCGACCTCGGGCCGGGCGTAGGTGTAGGCGTCGACCTGCGGGACGGCGTACTCCTGCTCGTACGCCGCGAGGGCGGCCATCTCCGCCGAGCCGGCCGGGAACGGGTTGTCGTTGGGCAGGACGACCGCCTGGAACCTGGCACGGGGGCGGCCGTCCACGGTGTCCGCGAGGTAGCCGGCGTCGATCACGGGGCGGTCGGACCGGGTCAGGTCGATCTCCGTGTACGGCGTTCCGGCGGTCGCCAGTTCGGCTGCGATGGCGTCGGTGGCCGGGCCTCCGTCGCTGACGACGAGCACCCGCAGGTCGATGCGGGGCGCCGGCTCGGCCGCCTGGGCGGCCGGTACGCCGAGGGCGGCTATCAGTGCGCCCGTCGTCAGCACGGTGGTGCTCAAGGTCCGCTTCATGCGGTGCTGTCCCCTCCCCGTGCAGGGGTGAGCATGGCTCCGCAGAGCGGACGCACCCCCGCGCGCGACGCCGGCTTCCCCCTCAGAGACCGGTCGTCGACGCATCCGTCGCGTCACATAGTGAGGTATCTGTGGAGCTTTCGTGCTCTTGCCGCGGAAGCTGACGGAAAAACGCAGGTCCGCCTGGCGCCGCTGATCCGGGCGGGCCGTGTGCTCGGCCGTTCCCCCGGATGCCCGCCGGGGGCCCGGCGATCTCTCCGCCGCAGGTCGGCGCGGAGCGGGTGGGCCGTTCCGCCGGTGGGGCGGGTCGGTGCGACCGCCACTGGTCTGAACCGGTTCGGCGAAGGGACACGCGCCGGTTTCTGGTCATCTTTGATGACCGGTCATACCGCCTCGGACGTCCGGAACGCGGCCTTCCTGGATCAGTGGCGCGTCCACGACTCCGGCTTCCACAGCCCGGACCGGTTCAGCGACTGCGCACAGTGGAGGTAGATCTCGTCTATGTCGAGCACGAGGGCGAGCCGCGGCCGGCGCCCCTGCCGGGTCATGGCGTCGAAGAAGGGCGCGTCGGTGAGGATGCGGGCGCGCCCGTTGACGCGCAGCACCTGTCCGCTGCCCGGGACGAGGTAGAGCAGTCCGGCGTGCGGGTTGGCGAGGATGTTGTGGAAGCTGTCGGCGCGCCGGTTGCCCGGCCGGTCGGGCAGGGCGATCCTCCCCGGGTCGAGGACGTGGGTGAAGCCGGGTTCCTCGCCCCGCGGCGACACATCGCAGTCGCCGTCGGCGTCGGCGGTCGCGAGGAGGCAGAAGGGCGAGCGGGCGACGATGTCCCGGTCCTCCTCGGTGAGCCGGTCGTGGACCTTGTCGATGACCACGGGCCAGGGCTCGCCGAGCAGTTCGCGCAGCTCTTCACGGGAGCCGAGTTCCGCCCATCCCTCGGGGCCGATGCGGTCCGGACGGCTGTCGGCGCTTTCGGAGGTGTACGGCAAACCCGGCTCCCGGTGTGCGGTTCGCGTGATGACGGCACGCGCCACGCTAGCCGGTGTGAGGGTCGCCTGACTTCTGCAGATGGCCGGTTCGCGGGGCCCGGTCAGGTGCCGATGGCGGTCTCGCTGTCGGGGTGGATGGTGAGGATCTGGTCCAGCCCGACGATGCTCAGGATGCGCAGCGTGTTGGCCGGTACCGCGGTCAGCACCAGCTCCCCTCCGGAGGACTGCGCGTGGTGGTGCGCGGCGATCAGGGCGGTGATGCCGCTGGAGTCGCAGAACTCCAGGGCGCCCAGGTCGACGACGAGGCGCTGGCCCGGGCGGACGGTGATCGTGGGGAGCAGCTCGCGGAGCTCACCGGCGCTGACGTAGTCCAGGTCCCCGGCGATCTCCAGGACCGGCCCGTTCACGGCGTCTCGAATGCTGATCTTCAGTGCGTTCATCGTGTTCTGCTCATCGTGTTCTGCTCATCGGGTCGTCGGGTCGTCGGGACGCCGATCGCGAGAAGGGCGGTGTCGTCGTCCAGGCCGTCGCCGAACCCGGACAACAGGTCGCCGAGGGCCTCGATGACGGCGTGCGGGGGCCGGCCGGCCTGGGTGGCGGCGAAGTCCAGAAGGGCTTCGCCGCCGTAGAGGCTGGTGCGGTCCTTGCCGGTACGGGCCTCGGTGAGCCCGTCAGTGTAGAGCAGCAGCGTGTCGCCGGCGTCGAGGGTGGTGGCGGCGGCCGTGAAGGGCGCGGTGGGCAGGACTCCGACGAGCAGCCCGCCGGGGGTCGGCAGGTAGGCCGCGGAGCCGTCGGCGCGCAGCACCAGCGCGGGCGGGTGACCGCCCGAGGCGAGGTGGACGGTGAGGCGCCCGGTGGCCGGGTCGGAGTCGAGCGTCCCGAAGACGGCGGTGCAGTAGCGCGGGTCGCCGCCCGCGGCGTAGCGCTCGTGCAGCACCTGGTTGAGAGTCGTCAGTGCCGAGACGGGGTCCGGGTCGTGCAGGGCGGCGGCACGCAGGGTGTACCGGGTCAGCGAGGTGAGGGCGGCGGCCTGGGGGCCCTTGCCGCACACGTCGCCGAGGAAGAACCCGAACCGCTTGCCGTCCAGGGGGAAGACGTCGTAGAAGTCGCCGCCCAGCCGGTCCGGGGAGGCGGTGTGGTAGTGCGCTGCGGTCTGCGCTCCGGGCAGTTCCGGCAGCGTGTCCGGGAGCAGGGACTGCTGGAGCACGGCGATGGCGTCCTGCAGCCTGGCCCGGTCGGCCTCCGCCTGCCGGCGCGCCTCCTCGGCGGCCCGCTGCCGGCGCAGCAGCTCCTCCTCGTAGGCGCGACGGTCCCCGGCGTCGAAGACGGTGGTGCGGATCAGCAGGGGCTCACCGGTGGTGCCGCGCTTGACGACGGAGGACACCAGGACCGGCATACGGCCGCCGCAGGCCTGCTTGATCTCCAGTGCGATGCCGCTGATCTCTCCCTGCATGCGCAGCAGCGGCGCGAAGTGCGTCTCGTGGTAGAGCTTGCCGCCGACGGTCAGCAGGTCGGTGAGGCGCAGTCGCCCGACCACGTCCTGCCGGGACAGCCCGAGCCAGTCCAGCAGCGTGGCGTTGATCTTGGCGATCGTCCCGTCCATGAGCGTGGACAGGTAGCCGCACGGCGCGAACTCGTACAAGTCCTCGGCGCTGTCCTCCAGCAGGGCGGCGAAGGCGACGTGGGCCGCCTTGTCGTCGTCGGCGTCGTGCGGGTCCGAGTGCTGCCCGGCCCGGGCCATCAGCGCAGTCCGGCCAGGAACGCGGCGATCGCCTCGTTGGTGGCGTCCGGGGCCGACAGATGGGGGCAGTGCCCGGTGGCGTCCAGGGTCACCAGCGTGGAGCCGGGGACCGACCGGTGCACGAACGCGCCGACCTCTCGGGGAGCGATCATGTCCTGGGTGCACTCCAGTACGAGGGTGGGCACCCGCAGCCGCTTCAGGTCGTCGCGCGAGTCGGAGAGGAACGTGGTGCGGGCGAAGACACGGGCCATGTCGGGGTCGGTGGCGCAGAAGCTGTTGCGCAGTTCCTCGCCGAGCTCGGGACGGTCGGCGTTGCCCATGATCACGGGGGCCATCGCCGCAGACCAGCCGAGGTAGTTGGACTCCAGGGAGCCCAGCAGCTCGTCGATGTCGTCCTCGCTGAAGCCGCCGCGGTAGCCGTCGTCGTCGATGTAGCGCGGGGAGGGCGCGACCATCACCAGGGCACCGATGCGCTCCGGGGCGCGGTCGGCGGCGAGGACGCCGACCATCGCGCTGACGGAGTGCCCGACGAACACCGCGTCGCGCAGGTCCAGCGCCTCACAGACCTCCACCACGTCCTGGGCGTAGCCGTTCAGGGACGCGTAGCGGTCGGCGGAGAACGCCGAAGCGTCCGAGCGTCCCGACCCCACGTAGTCGAAGAGCACCACCCGGTGGTCGTCGGCGAGCGCGGGCACGGTCAGCCGCCACATGTTCTGGTCGCAGCCGAACCCGTGGGCCAGCACCACCGTGCGCCCACGAGGGGTGCCGGTGACGGTGACGTTGTTCCTGCGGACCGTGTCCATGCCCGCCAGTCTCTCAGTCCGCTCCGCGCGCATCCGACGCGGGTCCGTGCCCGAGCCACGGCCCGGACCTCGCGCCGGTGAGCGGCCGGACGACTGGACGGCGGCGGCGCGGGGAGACATGGGACGGTGACGCCCGAAGAGACGAACACCGAGGCGTGGACGGCGTACGGCCGCCACCATCTGCAGCGCGCCACTCCCCTGCCCGGGGCCGAGCGGATCGACTGGGGGCCCGCCGGGTCCGGGCCCGGTGACGCGCCGCTCGGCGACCTGCGGGGCCTGCGGGTGCTGGACCTCGGCTGCGGACCGGCCCGCCACGCCGCCCACCTCGTGCGCGACCGGGGCGCGCGCGTGGACGCCGTGGACTCCTCGTCCTCACAGATCGAGCGCGCCCGGGCACGCCACGGCGACCTGCCCGGGCTCACCCTGGTGTGCGCCGACGCCGTGGAACATCTGCGGACGGCCGACCCCTACGACGCCGTCTACGCCGTCCACGCCTTCCCGTACATCGACCCGCACCGGCTGCTGCCCGAGCTGGCCGGCGTCCTCAAGCCCGGCGGCCGGCTCTGCTTCACCGTCCTGCACACCAATTCCGCCGGGCACGGCCCCGGCACCGAGGTGACCGCGCGGCCGGAGATCCTGCGCCTGGCCGGCGGCGGGGAGCTGACCGTCCGGATGTGGGTGCTGACCACCGAGGTGTGGACGGAGCTGCTGCGGACGTACGGGCTGGAGGTGGAGTCCGTCACGGCACTGGACGCTCCGGAGGAGGACAACCACGCCTCCTACCGGCTCTTCCAGGTCCGCCGTCCGGCACGCGTCACCTCCCGGCCCCGGACCGCGCGCCCGCCCGTGCCGCACGCCGCCATCGGCGTCGGAGCCGTGCTGGTGGGTCCGCGGGGGCTGCTCCTGGGCCGGCACCGGCGCGGCACCCGGGAGCTGCCCGGCGGCACCGTGGAGCCGGGCGAGTCGCTGCGGGAGACCGTCGTCAGGGAACTCGCCGAGGAGACCGGGCTGCTCGCCGACCCGGCCGACGTACGGCTGCTCGGCACGCTCGTGGACCAGGTCGGGGGCGTCGTCCGGATGACCGTCGGCGCCGTCGTCACCGCGTGGCGGGGGACGCCGGCCGACCAGCCCGACGAGTCCGTCGGCGACTGGCGCTGGTGGCCCCTGGACGCGCTGCCGCCCGGCCTGTTCGAGTGCAGCGCCCAGATCCTCACCGCCTGGCGGCCCGGGCTGCCCATCGACCACGCCCCTGCCCACTTCACGCCGTTCGCGGACGCGCCCTGAGGGGGCCCGACCTCAGGGACGCGGTCCGGCCGTCAGGGCGGTGACCTGCGAGCGGATCACGTCCCAGGCGGGGGCCGGGAGGTCGTCCAGGGCGGTGGCCCGCAGCTCGTCCAGGGTCTGCCCGGGGTCGTCCGACGCGGTGGCCTCCGCGCCGACCACCTCGTAGCCGTCGCGGACGGCCACCCGCACGCCGGCCGGGCCGTCGTCCCCCGTGTGCACCGCCGAGGCCACGACCAGCGGCGGCCGCCCGCCCGGCGCGCCGTCCAGTTTCCGGAACGTGCTGGCGAGCGGGGGGCGCCAGCTGAGGCTGAGCAGCAGCGGGCGCTTGGCCACCAGCTCGGACAGGTCCGTCTCACGGACCCCGTCGCTCTCCAGCACCGTCGCGCGGGCGTCCAGGACGAGGGCCGCGGGGAGCAGACAGCGCAGGGTGCTGCCGACGACGTTGCCGCCGACGGTCGCGCTGCGGCGGACCGCCCCGGTGCCCACGCCGACGGCGGCCAGCCGCAGGACGTCCGGGACGCGGTCGTCCATCCTCGCGAGGATCACGGCGCCTCCGACGGCGTCGCGCTCGAGGACGTTGGCCTCGGGCACCTGCCGCAGCGACATGGCCGTCTCGGGGAACCCGTCCCGTTGCCAGGTCGCCCACAGCAGCGTGGCCCCGCCGATCGGCACCGCCCCCTCCGCCAGACACTCCCGCGCTTCGGCCACAGACGTGGGCAGACGCAACAGCACCGTGACCACCCTGCCTCTCTCGAGATCCGGATCGGGACCGCGGACGGCTGCTTCCGGCCACCCGCCCCGCCGGTAAGACAATCTCCGGAAAGGGGGGCGCGTCCAGGGCTCACACGCGCACGCGGTTCTGTCAGCTCCTCGCCGCGTCGGCCAGGAAGGCACCGAGGCTGTCGAGGAGCATCGTGCTGCCCTGTTCGGACATGTCGCGCTCCTCGGCGGTGGGGCTGGTCTGGCGGACGACGATGTCGGTGCGGTCGCCGTCCCGGGCCTCGAACTCGACCGTCATCACGGCCGGGTCGGGTCGTCCGGGCACGTCCATGCCGACGACCAGCCGCCGGTCGGCGACGACGTCGAGGTAGGAGCCGGTGAGGGGGAACGTGTTGCCGTCGGGGGTGACCATCGTGGCCTTCCACGCCCCGCCCGGCCGGACGTCCATCTCGACCGAGCCGGGCTCGGCGCCCGCCCACCGCCCGTACTGGTCGGCGATGGTCCAGGCCTGCCAGACGGCCTTGACGGGCGCGTCCAGAGTGCGGGTGAGGGGGTCCTGTCGCCCGTGCGGGGTCCGGCCTCACCGTTCGTCGTACACGTCCCCCCGCGCGGTGACGACGACGGCCTCGCGCGGCGGGAAGGCGCCGGGCGGGATGCCGGGAATGGGTCCCGTGGGGGCCGCGTGCTCGTCGGGTGCGGGCACGCCCAGGGTGAGCCGGGTGACGATGCGGTAGCGGTCGCCCCGGTAGAGGGAGTGGACGTACTCGACGGCCCGGCCGTCCGTGTCGTAGGTGAGGCGCTCGAAGAGGAGCGCGGGAGACAGGTGGGGGACGCCGAGGATCTTCGCCTCCGCCTGGCTGACCACGGTCGGCTCCATGGTCTGCACGGCCTCGCTCACCCGGACCCCGTGGCGGTCCTGCAGATGCTCGTACAGGTCGCCCGCCTCCAGTTCGCGCTCGGTGAGCGCGGGCACCAGGCCGGCCGGGATGTGCAGGTGCTCGATGGCCATGGGGGCGCCGTCGACCAGGCGCAGCCGAGCCACGTAGACGACCTCGGCGGCGGGTGACAACCGCAGCTTGCGGCCGACGCGGGCGCCGGCGGCGATCGTGGTGAACTCCAGCAGGCGGCTGGTCCAGACACCGGAGGCGCGGGGGACGGCCATGGTGCGCCGGTCGGGCACCAGCTCCTGGGTGATCTTCTCCGGTGCCACGAACATGCCGCGCCCGTGCTCACGCACCAGCAGACCGGCGGCGACGAGTTCGTCCACGGCGGCGCGCAGGGTCGGCCGGGACACCTGGAGCGCGGCGCACAGCGTCCGCTCCGAGGGGACGGCGTCGCCCGGACGCAGCGACTCCATGAGCCCGAGGATGTGGTCGCGGACGCGCTCCCGCTTGAGCACCGCCCCCGGATCACCCGCCTTCATGCCGCCGCCCCCACCCGCGCTCGCCCCGCACACCTGACCAGTTCACCCACTGGTCAGACGTAGTGTAGCCATCAAGTCACCGCCGAAGCAGGGCCGTACGAGATTCGGTCCCGTCAACAAAGGGGTGCGCGGGGAGGGTTGACGCCTCAATTGGTCTATGCCACCTTCATCGACCAGTGAGAGGTCACCTAACCAGTGGCCCAACTGGTCAAGTCGCTCGGCACAGGTCCACCGAGACGGGAGACATCCGTGCCCGCACCCACGCCTCCGGCGCTGCCGCTGATCCCCCGCCCCACCCGGGCCCACGCCCGCGCCGGCCGCTTCACCCTGGACGCCGGTACCGGCGTACGCGCCGGCGACGGCGCCGAACCCGCCGCCCGCATGCTGCGCGAACTGCTCGCCCCCGCCACAGGACTCCCGCTGCCTCCCGCCGGGGACGGGGCCGTCGTGCTGACGCTCGACCCCGCGCTCACCGGGCTCGGCGACGAGGGCTACGGGCTGACGGTGGGGCCCCGCTCGGTGCTGCTGCGCGCGGCACGGCCCACCGGACTGCTGCGTGGCATCCAGACGATTCGTCAACTCCTGCCCAGCGAGGTCCTGTCGGGGGCACCTCGGGCCGGGGTGCGGTGGTCGCTGCCGTGCGCCGAGATCACCGACGTGCCTTGCCACCGCTGGCGCGGCGCGATGCTCGACGTGGCCCGGCACTTCCAGCCGGTGGAGTACCTCCGCCGCTCCGTCGACCTGCTCGCCCTGCACAAGATCAACGTCTTCCATCTGCATCTCACCGACGACCAGGGCTGGCGGATGCCGGTGCCCGCGTACCCCAAGCTCACCGAGATCGGCGGCCACCGTTCCCGCTCCCCGGTCGGCGTCGAGGGCGACACCTACGACGACGTGCCGCACGGCGGCGCCTACACCCGGGCCGAACTCACGGGCCTCGTGGCGTTCGCGGCGGCCCGTGGCGTCACCGTGGTGCCCGAGATCGAGATGCCGGGCCACGCCCGCGCCGCCCTCGCCGCCTACCCGCACCTGGGCAACCGGCCCGGCCGGACCCTGGACGTGTGGACCAGGTGGGGGGTCTGCGACACCGTCCTCGGCGTGCACGACGAGGTGTTCGACTTCTGCCACACCGTGCTGGACGAGGTCATGGACGTCTTCCCCTCCCCCAGCATCCACATCGGCGGCGACGAGGTGCCCGTCACCGAGTGGACGGAGAGCCCCGAGGCCGCCGCCCGCGTGCGCGAGGCGGGCCTGGAAGGGCCCGAGGCGCTGCACGGCTGGTTCCTCGCCCGCGTCGGCGCGTTCCTGATCCGCAACGGGCGCCGCCCGGTCACCTGGGCCGAGACCGGCGCCGAACTGCCGGACCACTTCACGGTGATGGCCTGGCGCGACCCCGCGCACGCCCTCGCCGCCGCGCGGCGCGGTCTCGACGTGATCAACGCCGACCACCGCCGCACCTATCTCGACCACCCCCAGCGCGGCGGCGCGCGGGAACTGCCGGCCCAGCCCGGAGCCGTCGTCACGCTCCGGGACGTCCACGCCCACGACCCGGTCCCCGAGGGGGCGTCCCCGGAGGCCGCCGCCCATGTCCTCGGCGCACAGGCCCAGGTGTGGACGGAGTACGCGACGACTCCCGCGCGCCTGGAGTACCTCACCTACCCCCGGTTGTGCGCCCTGGCGGACCGCGCCTGGAGCGGACCCACCCCCTGGCGGGACTTCCGCTCACGTCTCGACCGGCACCTCCCGCGCCTGGACGCGCTCGGCGTGCCCCGCCACCCCTGAAGCCGCACCCCCACGGCACGGCCCTGATTTCCCGAGCACGACGAACCCCACATCCCGTCCGGAAGGAATCAGCATGACGTCCCGAACCATTCCGAGCAGACTGCGGGTGGCCCTGGCCGCTGCCGTGGCCACCGCCCTCGGCACCGCCGGTCTCACCGCCCTGTCCGGCTCCGCGAGCGCCGCCGCCGCGGGCGTGACCGTCCAGTACCGGACCAGCGCCACGGGCGCCACGGCGGACCAGTCGGAGCCCTGGCTGAAGGTCAGGAACACCGGCAGCGGTGGCCTGCCGCTGAGCTCCGTCAAGGTGCGCTACTACTTCAAGGCCGACGCGGCCGGAACCGCCTACCGCTTCGCCTGTTCCTGGGCGGTGAAGGGGTGCGCCCACATCACCGGGACGTTCGGGACACCGGCCAACCCGACGGCCACCGCCGACCGTTATCTGGAGATCGGCTTCACCGCCGGGGCGGGCACGCTCGCCCCGGGCGCCGACACCGGGGACATGCAGCTGCGCTTCCACCGGGCGGACTGGCAGACGCTGCGGCAGAGCGACGACTACTCCTTCGGCGCCTCCCAGACCTCGTACGCGGACTGGACGAAGGTCACCGCCTCGGTGTCGGGCAGCACCGTATGGGGCACCTCTCCCGGCGGCGACGACCCGACCGATCCCCCGACCGACCCGCCCACCGACCCCCCGGCGGGCGGGCAGAGCCTGTTCGACGACTTCAACTACAGCACGTCCGGCGACCCGCGGATCTCGGCGAACGGCTGGAACGTGCGCTCCAACGCGGGCGGCCCCGGCGTGCCCGGCGCGACCTGGGCGCCGGAGAACGTCACGTTCGCCGCCTCGGGCGGCAACTCCGTGATGAACCTGCGGACCTCGACCGCGGGCACACCGGAGAGCACCAAGCAGACCGAAGTCCTCACCAAGGCGACGAAGTTCCGCAACGGCACCTACGCGGCACGCGTCCGTTTCTCCGACACTCCCGTGTCCGGGCCGGACGGGGACCGCCTGGTGCAGACGTTCTTCACCATCAACGACCTCAAGGCCCCCATGGCCGACGACTACGCGGAGTACGACTTCGAGTATCTGCCCAACGGCGGCTGGGGCGAGCCCGCCAACATCCTGTACACGACGTCCTGGGAGACGTACGCCCCCGACCCCTGGCAGGCCGTCAACCAGCACAGCGAGGCGCGCACGAGCTTCGCCGGCTGGCACGACCTGGTGCTGACCATCGACGACAGCTCCATCAAGTACTACGTCGACGGGCAGCTGTTCGGCACCCACGACGCCGCCTACCTGCCCGAGCGGCCCATGTCGATCAACTTCAACCAGTGGCTCATCGACCTCGCCGGCCAGACCAGCACCACGCCCCGCTCCTACGACGAGCAGGTCGACTACGTCCTGCACGTCAAGGACCAGGTCCTCACCCCGGCACAGGTCACCGCCAAGGTCAGCGCCTACCGGGCGGCGGGCACGACCTTCGAGGACAAGGTGCCCGGCTGACCGGCACGAGGCCGCCTGAGCGGCGCGCTCCTCCGGGGCTCCGGGCGGGCGGGACGTCAGGCGGCGAAGCCGATGTCGGTCACGTACTCGTACTGGCCCCATTCGGAACCGAGGTCCACGGTCGCGTCGTTGACCCACGCCTCGTCCAGGGCGGCGGCGTCGTCGCGCGCCCACGCCTCGACGATCCGGTCCCGGTGGCGGACGTTCAGCGTCCGGTACTCCACCACCCGCTGCCGGGGCCGGTCCACCTGGGACTGGTTCACCGGGTGGAACTCGACGCGGGTGCCGCGGCCCTCACGGTTCAGGCGGGCGAGCAGGCAGCGGGCGACGTTGTGGCGGCGGACGGACCGGTACGCCGCCACGATGTTCTCCAGGTTCCCGCGCGACGGACCGCGCCGGCCCGCCAGCCACGCCTTCAGCGTCCGGTCGGTGACGGTCGGTCCGGCCGCGCGCGCCCGGCGGGCGTGCTCGGTGCGGGTGAGGTAGTGCGGCCGGGCGAGCAGACCGCGGCGCTGGGTGATCGGCGTGGCGACGAATCCGGCGAGCGCGTCGAGCCGGCGGGCCACCGCCTCGTGCCCTTTGAGGCCCTGGGCCCCGTACTTGCCGAACTCGAGGTTGCGCTCCGGCATCCGACCACTCTCACCCGCGCTGCGACACGGATCTGCTGTCGGCCGTGAGCTCACCCACCGCGGCGGTGCGCACCGCCGGGGCCACCCGGGTCAGTCGCGGGCGGGATGCCACCCTTCGGGGCCGCCGCCCCGCCACTCGATCAGCGCGGACTGCCGTACCCAGTCGTCGTCCACGTCGTCCAGGCCCGCGAGGCGCAGGAACTCGACGATGTCCAGCAGGCCGTAGGCCATCCCCACGAACTGATCGTTCACACGGACGCGCCGGCCGCCGTCCTCGGCGGCCGGGTAGATGACGATGGGCTGTGCGCTGACCATGGGACCAGGGTGCGGCCTGTGCCGGGTGCGCGCATGCGGGGCGCCCGGGTTGACGGAGTCGCCGATGACGGCCAAGCCGGTCGGCGACCTCACCGGCACCCGCTGCTCCAGGACGCGGGAGCCGTCGTCGCGTCGCACAACCTCGCCCTCGGTGGCGTCGCCGGGTCCGTCTCCGCCACGGTCGTCTGCGCCCGGCGCGTCGCCCGTCCGGCCGACGTCACCGCGGTCGTGGCCCGGACGCCGTCACGACGAGGTACGCGAGCCGCGGCAGGACGGTGGTGATCACCGGCCTGAACGGCCCCGGAGCACCTCCGCACGACCGCCTCGGCGGCGAGTTGACCGCCGGGCACTGACGGCCGCGCGCGGTGCCCGGCGCCGCGCGCTCCGATCGCGCCCCTGCCGCGCGGCGGGTGAGGATGGCGGGAGGAGAAAGCCGGCGCGCCGTCCGCGCGCGCCGGTCGTCGTACGCCGTCCGTCCGCCGTGGGCCGTCCGCCTGCCGTCAGGGGCCGGGCGGCCCGGCCGGTTCGGGAGGTGGCCACGCTGGGCACGGTGCTCCCCGTCGTCTTCGCCGTCTGTGCCGCCCTGAGCAACGCCGTGGCCACGGTGCTCCAGCGCAAGGCGGCGCTCACCGTGCCCAGCTCGCAGGGGCTGCGGGCCGGGCTGATCCTCGATCTGCTGCGCCGGCCGGTCTGGCTGTTCGGCATGCTCGCCGTGATCGGGGCCGCCGTCTGCCAGGCGGTCGCGCTGGCGACCGGGCCGTTGACGATCGTGCAGCCGCTGTTCGTGCTGGAGCTTCCGCTGACGCTGATCGTGGCGTCCCTGCTGATGCAGCGGCGGCTGCCGGGCTCGGGCTGGGTGGCCGTGGCGGTGGTGGTCGCGGGCCTGGCGGTCGCGCTCGCCGCCGCCGCGCCCTCCGGCGGCCGCACCCGGGTGCCCCTGGAGCGGTGGATCCCCGCGCTCGCCGTGTGTGCGGGCCTGGTCGGCGCCCTCACGGCGATGGCCCTGAGACGCCCGCGGGGGCCCGCCCGGGCGGCCTGTCTGGGGGCCGCCACCGCGATCAGCTACGCGATGACGGCGGCGCTGCTCAAGGCGTCCACGCACCTCCTCGACGAGGAGGGGATCGTCGCGTTCCTGACCGCCTGGCAGACGTACGCCTTCGCCGTGACCGGGGTGTGCGCGCTGTTCCTGCTGGAGAACGCGATGCAGGCCGGCCCTCTGGTCGCCTCCCAGCCCGCCCTCACCCTGGGCGACGCGGCGGTCAGCCTCGCGCTCGGCATCTCCCTGTACGAGGAGACCGTCCGCTCCGGCTGGTGGCTCGTACCGCAGCTGCTCGGCGTGGCACTGATCGCGGCGGGGATCGTCGCCCTGTCCCGGACGGCGCTCAACCAGTCGCTGGTGGCGGCGGACGAACGGGAACCGGTCGCGTAGGGGCGGGCCCGGTGGCCGCGGCCGCCGTAGCCGCCCGGCACGAGACCGGGTGCGTTCCTGGCCATCTCCTCCTGGGACGGCCCGCTCACGCGGTTCCCGCCTGCCACAGGTCGCGGAGCAGGGCTATCTCCGCCATGTGGTGGATGAACTCCAGGTTGGCTCCCCAGAGCACGGCCGCGTACGGCTCGTCCGGGTCGGAGCCGTACGGGTACTGGGAGAAGCCGATCGTGTCGAGCTGCTCCTGGGTCACCGTGCCGACGTCACGGCGCCAGCGGTCGACCGACTCCCAGAACCGCTCCAGCGCCGTCGCTGCGGACGGGGTGAAGTCGACCATCCGCTTGGGGTCCTGGCGCCGTTCGCCGAAGGCCCACTCCCAGTGCCCGGCGAAGCCGTAGTGCAGATGGCCCAGCCGCCAGGCGATGGTGGTGACCGGCGTCCGGTCGGGCTCCACGGGGCCGGTGTGGGCCAGGACCTCCTCGACCCGCTCGACGGAGACGCTCCAGTCCTCGGCGATCTTCTCGACGCTCATGCCGTCGGCGACCTGCCGGGCGACCTCGGCGTACTCGCTGGCCGGGATGTCGGCGGCACCCAGGTCGAGCAGCCACTCCCCCGGCCCGAACGCCCTGGGGGTCGTCGCCTGGCCCCGGCGGCGGATCGACCAGCAGCCGGGGACCGGCTCCCACAGGTACTCCTCGTCGGTGAGCCCGGTCAGCCGGACCTCCGCCATCTCCCGGGCGCGGTCGAACTGGTCGAGCAGCAGTCCGAGCCGGTCCGTCCTCATGCCGCCGATCTCCATACCTCGCCCCTTCGCCGGTACGCCGCCCCGCGGTCCATGTCCCCCTGTGGGCACGCCACTTCAGGGACGGACGGAGGCTAGTGGCCCGCCCCGCCCGGACGCGAACGATTTCCACGTCAGGGCACGTCCACCTCGGCGAGCAGCGGATGGTGGTCGGAGTACACGGTGGGCCGCACCCCGTGCTCGACCGGGTCGACGCCGCGCAGGAACACGTAGTCGAACTTGCTCTGCCAGTCCGTGGTCGGCTCGCACGGCCCGGTGGGTATGGGACGGCACTCGGGGTCGACGTCGGTGGCCACCTTCCACATCGCCCCGAGTTCGGGGGCCTCCGGCACGGCGTTGAAGTCGCCCAGCACGATGGCGCGGTCCTGGCGGGCGACCTCGCGGGCGAGCACGGGGACCTGTTCCGCCCGGACGGACTCCTGACGCCGTTGCGCGAGGTGGGTGTTGAAGACCCGGATCGCGTGGCCGTCCACGAGGGTGGTGACCGCCAGATAGCCGCGGTCCTCCGAGCCGCCGTCGGGATACTCCCGCCGCACCACGTCCGTCATCGGCGCGGCGGAGAGGATCGCCTGCCCGAATCCGCCGGGGCTCCACGGCACTCCGCCGCAGCGGCTCAGGCTGTCGAGCACCGTCCCGTACGCCACGTGGTACTTGAGGCCGTAGTAGCCCTCGAGGAAGTCCCGGATCCGTGCGACGTCCCGGTCGCACGCCTCCTGCACGGCGATGACCTGGGGCGCGTACGTGGCGATCTCCGCCGCCCGGTCGACGTCGCTCACCCCGCAGGGATTGCAGAGGTTCCACGTCATGACCCGGTTCGGGACGACGGCCTCGGCCGCGTCCACGGGCAGCGTCCTGGCGAAGACGGCCCCGCTGGGCGCGCTGGGGCCGACGAGCACCACGCAGGCCATGATCATGGCGGCCACGAACAACCGCGTGCCCCGTCCCCGCACCCGCGCCTCCTCGCAGCGATCGGACGCCTCTTTCGGCGTCCTCAGGCACGAGGTTAGAAGACGGACCTGTCAACGCCGCGTGAGAGCGGGGTGCGAGGGCGGGGAAAAGCACTGGCGTGGCGCGGGGTAGCGGCGCAGACTCCTGGCATGGGTGACATGGGGGCGTTCCGGGAGGCGGTGACCGCGTGGGCGGCCGGCGGGGACGGCGAGCCGGCGCGGGAGCTGGCCACGCGGCTGCCCGTACGGGTGGCGGTGCTGCTGGAGGGGCCCAGTGACGCGGCGGCGGTCAACGCGCTGGCCGAGCGCCGAGGGCGGGATCTGGCGGCGGAGGGCGTCTGCGTCCTGCCGATGGGCGGCGCCATGAGCGTCGGCCGCTTCGCCGAACTGCTCGGGCCGTCCGGTCTGGGGCTCCGCCTGGCCGGGCTGTGCGACGAGCGCGAAAGCCCCTTCTACGCCCGCGGTTGGCAGCGGGCGGGTGCGGCGCCGCCCGGCTTCTTCGTCTGCGCGGCGGACCTGGAGGACGAGCTGATCCGTGCGCTGGGGGTCGGGCGCGTGGAGGAACTCGTCCGCGCGGAAGGGGACCTGCGTCCCCTGACGACCTTCCTGCGGCAGCCGGCCCAGCGGGACCGTACCGCGCAGCAGCGTCTGCGGCGCTTCTTCGGGACGACGAGCGGGCGCAAGATCCACTACGGCCGGGTGCTCGTGGAGGCCCTCGACACCGACCGTGTCCCGGCCCCGCTGGAGGAGCTGCTGGCCGTCGTCTGAACCGCGTGACGCGGTTTCGCCATCGCCTCGCAGCGGGGCGGCCGGTTCCTCGACAAGCAGGGGCCCGCGCCGGCCCTGAAGATGGACGGTGTGCTCGGGTTCGCGCTGTGGACGGGCGAGTTGACGGATCTGTCGACGCACGACCAGTCGCCGTACGCCGCCTTCCTGTGCGCCCTGCGCCATCCGGGCGGCCGGGCCGTGACGCCGCAGGAGCAGGAGGAGCAGGAGGAGCAGGAGGAGTCGACGTCGGCGTCGCCGGGCGCGAAGCAGCCGGGCCAGTGGGCGGGTTCGTGAGCGAGGCCGGACGACGGGTGGCGGGGCCTGTGCGGGCGTCAGCCGTCGCCCGACAGCTCCTCCACCCGCCGGGTCGCCTTCTGCGCCGCGCGGTCGGCGTCGCGGACGCGGCGCTCGGCCGCCCGCGTCTCCTCGCGGGCCGTACGGTCGTCCGAGCGCGCCCGGGCGAGATCCGCCTCGGCACCCTTCAGCTCCTTCGACAGGGTCTCCACCCGGTCCCGCAGCTCGGCGGCCTTCTCCTTGGCCTCCTCCGCCCGCTGGGCGGCCTCGCCGGCCTGCGCGGCGCGTGCCGCCCGTTCCCGGTCGGCCTCCTCGGCCGCCTCGCGCGCCTCGGCGAGCTCCCGGCGGCGGCGCTGCTCCGCCGCGGACTTCCCGGCCTCGGCCGGGGCGGGCCGCTTCGCGCGGTCCGGCTTCGCCGGGCGGCGGGGCGGCGCCTCTCCGCTGGTGGCGGGGAACCCTGCCGTGGGGGTCAAGGGCTTGGCGAGGCGGCCCGAGGCCCACTGCCGGGCGGCCTCGGCGTCGGCGAGGACCGCCTGAAGGGTGTCCTGCACCTCGCGCCGGGCGTCCTGGCCGAGCGGGTGCCCGGCGTCGGCGGCGAGTTGGGCGGCCTGCCGTGCCAGCGCGCCGATCAGCAGGCGCTGCTGGTGGACGAGGGCGCGCAACTGCGCCGCGTCCAGGTCGCGGTGGGCCCGCCGCAGGGCCTCGCCGAGCCCGACGAGGGGTTCGACCTCGTCACGTCGGGCGCGGACCAGGGTGTTGCTGGCCCAGGCGGACAGGCTGGGGCGGCGCAGCCGGCCGATCTCGTCGGCGAGCGCCCGGTTCCCGGCCGAGCGCGCCGCCGCGACACGCTCGTTGCGGGCGGCGGTGAACTGCTCGGGCCGCAGTCCGTACAGCTCGTCGGCCACGGCGTCCAGGTCCACGGGCTCCCTCTCGGCGAACCGACTGCTCACGCGGAGATTTTCCCACGTCACCCGCTGTCCGACAGCGCGAACTCCGGCGCCGTGCGCCCTCGGGGGGAGTTTGCCGGACCGGCAAACGCGCTGGCCGCGCCGCCGGGGTGCTCCGCAGGATCGGCAGGACCGCAGGGGCGGGATCCGGCGGCCCGCACGGGGGCCGTACGGGCGAAGAAGCGACGTTCGCAGGAGGGCGCATGGCACGGCAGGGCGGCTCGGAACGGCTCATCCATCGCACGGTCCTCGGCCCGGCCGGCCGTATCCACCTGGTGGAGCAGGGCACCGGCCCGCTCGTGCTGCTCGTGCACGGCTTCCCGGAGTCCTGGTACTCCTGGCGCCACCAGCTGCCCGCCCTCGCGGCGGCGGGGTACCGGGCCGTCGCGCTCGACGTCCGCGGCTACGGCAGGTCCGCCCAGCCGGCCGCGACGGAGGCGTACCGGATGCTGGACCTGGTCGACGACAACGTCGCGGTGGTGCGCGTGCTCGGTGGTGCGCGTGCTCGGGGAGGAGTCCGCCGTGGTCGTCGGCCATGACTGGGGCGCGGCCGTCGCCGCCGGCTCCGCGCTGCTGCGGCCGGACGTCTTCCGGGCCGTGGGGCTGCTCTCCGTGCCGTACACACCGCGCGGCGGTCCGCGTCCCAGTGACGTCTTCTCCCGTGTCGGCGGGGACGAGGAGTTCTACGTCTCGTACTTCCAGGAGCCGGGCCGCGCCGAGGCCGAGATCGAGCCCGCCGTACGGGGCTGGCTCGCCGGCTTCTACGCGGCGCTGTCGGCCGACACCATGGCCGGGCCCGGTGCCCCCGATCCGCACTTCGTCGGCGCGGGCGGCACGTTGCGGGACCGGTTCCCCGAGGGCCGGCTGCCCGGCTGGCTCGGCGAGGCGGACCTCGACGTGTACGCCGGGGAGTTCGAGCGGACGGGCTTCACCGGCGCGCTCAACCGGTACCGGAACATGGACCGCGACTGGGAGGACCTGGCCGCGTACGACGGGGCGCCCCTGACTCAGCCGTCGCTGTTCGTGGGCGGGTCCCTGGACGCCTCCACGACATGGCTGGCCGACGCCATCGAGGCGTTCCCGGTCACGCTGCCGGGGCTCGTCTCCTCCCATGTGCTCGACGGCTGCGGCCACTGGGTGCAGCAGGAACGCCCCGAGGAGACGAACCGGCTCCTCGTCGACTGGCTCGCCGTGTGCCGGGAGCCGGGTGCCTGACCCGCGCCCGGGGCCGGGCGGTCACTGGGGCTGTGTCGCGATCTGGATGAGGTTCCCGCAGGTGTCGTCGAGGACGGCGGTGGTGACGGGCCCCATCTCCAGGGGTTCCTGGGTGAAGCGGACGCCGAGGGCACGCAGCCGCTCGTACTCGGCCCGGACGTCGTCCACGGCGAACTGGGCGAGCGGGATGCCGTCCTGCACGAGGGCGTCGCGGTAGGTGCGGGCGGCCGGGTGGCCGAGGGGCTCCAGCAGGAGTTCGGTGCCGTCGGGCTCCTCGGGCGAGACGACGGTCAGCCAGCGGTCCGTCTCGCCCATGGGGACGTCGTGCTTCGTCCGGAAGCCGAGGATCTCGGTGTAGAAGTGCTGGGCCGCGGCCTGGTCGTCGACGAAGACACTGGTCAGACGGATCTTCATGAGGTGTTCTCCTCGGGTGCGGAGGTGTCGGGCAGGGGCCAGCGCTCGGTGATCTGCCGCAGCGGGGCCGTGTCGAGGTCGTGGAACTTGTAACGCCCCTCCCGCCTGGTCGCGACGAGACCCGCGGCCTCCAGCACGGCGAGGTGCTGGGAGACGCCCTGCCGGGTGATGCCGAGTCCGTGTTTCATGGCGAGGCGGCCGCAGATCTCGAACAGTGTCTGTCCGGACCGCTCCGTCAGCTCGTCGAGGATGATCCGGCGGGTCGGGTCGGCCAGAGCTTTGAAGAGGTCGTCGGCCACCCCGCCACCATAGGCAAGCAAGTACTTGCCTATCAAGCCGAAGCGCGGTGTTCCGTCACCGATGGGTCCGGGTCAGTCCTGGGCCGGGTGGACGCCGGTCACCTTGCCGTGGGGATCGGCCACGAGGTGGCCGAAGCCGTGGTCGTCCGCGACGTACACGGCCACGCCGGCCAGGGTGCCGAAGGCCGTGCCTCGACGCGCCCTCGGGGTCGTACTCGGCGAGGTCCCGGTCGGGCGGGCGCACCTCCCTGACGGCCACCAGCCGGTGCGGTACCAGGTCCCCGGCGCGCCACCCCGTGCCCATTCCGCCCCCGCCGAGGCGGGCCCCAGCTCGAAGCGCCCGTCGACCACGCGTCGCGCGGGGTCTCTGCCGTCCTGGCTCATGGGCGGGAGCTTCATTGCCCGGCGGGGCGGGGCTGTCAGGCGCCGGGGCTCTCGTGCGGGGCGAGGCCGGTGCGGGCTTCGAGGGCGTGCAGGACGGCCACCATGTCCTCGGTGCCGTGCCCTTGGGCGACGGTCTCGCCGAACAGGGCGTGGCAGACGTCGAGAAGAGGCGTGGCCACCTCGGCCTTGCGGGCGGCTTCGGCGATGAGGCGGTTGTTCTTCAGGACGTCGGTGGCGGCCGCCTGGACGCCGAAGTCCCGAGCGACCAGTTGGGCGCCCTTGCCGCGGGAGACGGCGCTGGCCATCGGGCCGGCGTCCAGGACGTCGCGCAGCAGGCCCTGGTCGAGTCCGTACCGGCCGGCGAAGTGGAACGCCTCGGTCAGACCGGTGACCAGGGTGATCAGAAACAGGTTGACCGAGAACTTCACCAGCAGGGCGCCGGGGACGTCGCCGCAGTCGAAGGTCTCGCCGCACACCGGCGCGAGCAGGGGCCGTACAGCCGCCACGGCGTCGCTCTCACCGGCCAGCATCGCCACCAACCGACCCTGTTCCGCGGGGATCCGGGAGCCGGAGACGGGGGCCTCGACATAGCGTCCGCCCGCGGCCCGGACGGCGTCCCGCAGCCCGGCCGAGTACTCGGCCGAGGTCGTGCCCATGTGGACCACGGTGTGTTCCCCGACGCGGGCCGCGAAGTCGGGGGTGCCGCGCCCGAGGACGGCGTCCACGGCGGTGTCGTCCGCCAGCATGAGGATCACCGTCCCGGCCCGCGCGAAGACCTCGGCGGGGCCCTCGGCGACGTGCGCGCCCGCTTCCCGCAGGGGGGCGCAGCGGTTGGGGGTGCGGTTCCAGACGACGAGGGGCGTCCCCGCCCGGGCCAGGTTGAGCGCCATGGGCCGCCCCATGACCCCCAGTCCGATGAATCCAATGTCCATGCCGGTGAACCCGACGTCCATACCGCACCGCCGTTCCGCCGCGTCCGGGACCAGCCCGCACCCCGCCACTATGACAGCCGTCATAGTAACGGGACCGTATGACGCCGGTCATAGGATGGGCGCCGTGAACCGGATCGGGACGGACGGAGGTCGGCGATGACGGTGCCGCCCGTACGAGGGCCACGCGAACGGATGGTCTTCAGCGCCGCCCAGCTCATACGGCGCGGCGGGGTCGCCGCCGCCGGCATGCGGGAGGTCGCCGCCCACGCCGGGGCGCCGCGCGGCTCGCTCCAGCACTACTTCCCGGGTGGCAAGGAGCAACTGGTCAACGAGGCGGTGGGCTGGGCCGGGCGTTACGCCGCACGCCGGGTCTCGCGCTTCCTGGCCGCGCTCCCGGAGCCGACGCCCGGCGCGCTGTTCGCGGCGATGGTGCGCCAGTGGACGCAGGAATACGAAGCCGCCGGCTTCGAGGGCGGCTGCCCGGTCGCCGCCGCCACCGTGGACTGCGCCCAGAGCACCGCCTCCACGCGGGAGGCGGTCACCGCCGCGTTCGAAGGGTGGACGGGAGCGGTCGCGGACGCGCTGACGGACATGGGGGTCCCGCGCGGGCGAGCCGACTCGCTCGCCACGCTCATGATCAGCTCGCTGGAGGGGGCCATCCTCATGGCCCGGGCCCGGCACGACGTCCGGCCGCTGACCACGGTGAGCGCGGAACTCGGGCCGCTGCTCGACGCGGCGGTGCAGCGGGACGGCTGACGGGGGCGACTCTAGGCCCCGGAGCCGCCGGCCTCCGCGTGAGCGGCTTTACGGATCTCCTCCTCGACGCCGCTCCGTGACGCGCCCTGGGCCCTGGCGTACTCGGCCACCGCCGTCTGCAGGTCCCTGGCGAGGTCCCGCCAGGCCCGCAGGGCGGTGTTGTACGTCTCGGTCTGGCGGGCGCTCCAACCGCCGACCTGCGTCGGTGGACCGTACATGCCCCGCAGTTCCTCCACGCGGCTGTGAGCCTGCTCCGCCGCACGCTGCTTCGCCACGAGCTCTTCGAAAATCGTCGTCACACAAATGGAGCATAGGCGGGTGAATGCCATGATGCGCGGCGAGCCCGCGCGACGGCTCAGACCTGAGGCGCCGGCAGTGCGGCGCCCTCCGCCTCCGGGAGAGCGAGCAGCGCCTCCATCCGCTCCCGGTCCGGCAGGGGACCGTGGTCTCCGGTCACCCGCAGCGCGGACCCGGCGGTCGGACGCCCCGGACGCAGGGCGGCCGTCATGGTCCGGCCCCGCACGAGTCCCGCCAGGAACCCCGCCGCGAAGGTGTCCCCGGGGACGTACGGGCGCTCCCGCGAGCCCGACCATCGGCGCGCCCTGAACGAGGTCGGCAGGACTCGGGTCTCGGTGGAGGCCACCGGCACGGACCGCAAGCGTGAGCGGTACGGGCTCACGGCAAGGCTGCGCAACCGGGGCACGACCTGGCGGCCACGGAGCACGTGTCCCCGCCGGACGGGAAGCCGGACGGGAAGGGGGACGGGAAGGGGGACCGGATACTGCCCACGCCGTACGGCGACAACCGCCTGTGGCTGCCGCCCGGCGCGTCCCGGACGGTCAGGCCCGCCCGGCCCGCGTCCGCCCTGGGCCCCGGCCGGCCGGCGGTCCGGGTGGAGGGGTCCGACGTCCCGGCGGCGACCACGCGCGGACGATGAGCGCGGACGGCAGCGGCCATTCAGAAACAGCGTCGCTGAATGCGATGAAAAGGATGCGTTGGACGCGAGAATCGGGCAGGAGCACAGTGAACAGGTCCCTCACCAGGACCGGACGACCCCGACTGCACCTTGCGGAGACCACTCGATGAACCACGTCGCCGACCCCGAGCGCTACGACGGAACCATGCTGTACCGGCGCTCCGGGCGCTCAGGACTCGACCTGCCCGTGCTGTCGCTGGGCTACTGGCACAACTTCGGCGACGACAAGCCCTTCGAGACCCAGCGCGAGATCGCGCTGCGCGCCTTCGACCTGGGCATCACCCACCACGACCTCGCCAACAACTACGGCCCGCCGTACGGCTCCGCCGAGATCAACTTCGGCCGGCTGATGCGGCAGGACCTGGCGCCGTACCGGGACGAGCTGGTGATCTCCACCAAGGCCGGCTGGGACATGTGGCCCGGCCCTTACGGCCAGGGCGGCGGCTCCCGGAAGTACATGCTGGCCTCGCTCGACCAGTCCCTGAAGCGGATGGGGCTGGACTACGTCGACATCTTCTACTCCCATCGGCTCGACCCCAGCACCCCGCTGGAGGAGACGATGGGCGCGCTCGACACCGCCGTCCGCCAGGGCAAGGCCCTGTACGTCGGCATCTCCTCCTACGACGCCGAGCGCTCCCGGCAGGCGGCCGCCATCCTGCGGGACCTGGGCACGCCGCTCCTCATCCACCAGCCGTCGTACAGCATGCTCAACCGCTGGATCGAGAAGGAGGGGCTGCTGGACGTCGCCGAGCAGGAGGGCTTCGGCGTCATCGGGTTCACGGCGCTGGCCCAGGGGCTGCTGACGGGGCGGTATCTGGAGGGCGTGCCCGCCGGGTCGCGGGCCACCCAGGGCAAGTCGTTCGACCAGGGCTGGCTGTCGGACGAGATGCGGGGCCGGCTGCGCGCGCTCAACGACATCGCGGCCAGGCGCGGGCAGACCCTCGCCCAGATGGCGCTCGCCTGGGCGCTGCGGGACCCGAGGGTGACCTCGCTGGTGATCGGCGCCTCGCGCACCGAGCAGCTGGAGCAGAACGTGGCCGCGCTGGAGAACCTCGACTTCACGGACGAGGAGCTGGCCGAGATCGACAAGTACGCCACCGACGGCGGCGTCGACCTGTGGCGGGAGGCCAGGACCGGCCAACTCGGCTGACCCACCGGACAGACGGCACCGCGCGCACCCCGGACCTCCGGGTGCGCGCGGTGCCGTCTGCGCGCCGGAACGGCTTTCTGCACATGGTATGGACCTGACAGGCCGCCCTGGCTATGCTCTGCCCGACCCGATGAGAGCGCTCTCAGATTGCGGTTGTTCCACCCCCACCTTGCTGGAACGACGAAGGGCAACTCCCTTGAGACGCAGCAGACTCACCTATGCCTGTCTCTCCGCGCTCCTGGTGCTCGGCGGCTGGACCGCGGCCGGCACCGGACAGGCCACGGCGGACGACTCCCCCACCACGGCGCGCCCGGCGCCCGCCTCCGACGGACTGCTCCGGGCCATGCAGCGCGACCTCGGCCTGTCGAAGGAGCGGGCCGCGGCGCGGCCCGCGGCCGAGCGCACGGCGACGGCCGTCGCGCCGAAGGCACGCAAGGCGGCCGGATCCGCCTACGGCGGCTCGTGGTTCGACGCGCGCAGCGAACGGCTCACGGTCGGCGTCACCGAGGACGCCTCCCCCGCGACCGTGCGCCGCGTCGAGGCGACCGGCGCCGCCGTCCGCACCGTCGAGCACACCGCACGGGAACTCGACGCGGCCAAGGCCCGCGTCGACCGCCTGCGCGCCCCCCACGGGGTGAGCAGCTGGCACGTCGACCCGGCGGCCGGCACCGTGGTCGTGAACGTCGTCCGGGGCGAGCGCGCTGACAACGATGTCCGCCGCTTCGTGTCCCGCGCCCGGGCGGCCGGTCCGGTCACCGTCCGTACGGTCGCGTCCGCGCCCGCCACCTTCGCGGCCGGCACCGTCGGCGGCGACCCGTACTACACGGGCAACGTCCGCTGCTCCATAGGCTTCTCGGTGCACGGCGGCTTCATCACCGCGGGGCACTGCGGACAGCCGGGCGCCGGCGTCCGGGGCTGGGACGGCAGCTACATCGGCACCTTCCAGGGCTCCTCGTTCCCGGAGAACGACTACGCCTGGGTCAGCGTCGGCAGCGGCTGGTGGACCGTGCCGGTCGTGCTCGGATGGGGCACCGTCCCGGACCAGCTGGTGCGGGGATCGGGCGAAGCACCCGTCGGCGCCTCCGTCTGCCGCTCCGGCTCCACGACGCACTGGCACTGCGGCACGGTGCTGGCGAAGAACGAGACGGTCAACTACAGCCAGGGCGCGGTGCGCCAGATGACGAAGACCAGCGTCTGCGCCGAACCCGGCGACTCCGGCGGCTCCTTCATCAGCGGCGACCAGGCCCAGGGCGTCACCTCGGGCGGCTGGGGCAACTGCTCCGGCGGCGGCGAGACCTGGTTCCAGCCGGTCAACGAGATCCTGGGCCGCTACGGCCTGACCCTGCACACCGCCTGATCCGGGTCCCGTGCCCGGCCCCGGCTCCGGCCGGGCACGGGACCTGCTCCCCGACACCACCCGACCGGAGTGAGTGCTCACTCATTGACGGAGTGAGCACTCACTCCGTAGTCTGTCCGCATGACTCCCCAAGAGAGCCCGACCACCCGTCGCCGCGCGCCCGCCATGTCGCCGGAGCAGCGCCGCGAGATGATCGTCCGGACCGCGATCCCGCTGATCGCCGAGTACGGCTCCGCGGTGACGACCGCGAAGATCGCCCGCGCGGCGGGCATCGGAGAGGGCACGATCTTCCGTGTCTTCGCCGACAAGGAGGAACTGATCCAGTCCTGCGTCGCCGAGGCACTCTCCCCCGACCACGCGATCCGCGAACTCGACGCGATCGACATGGCCCAGCCGCTCGCCGACCGGCTCGCCGAGGCGGCCGAGGCACTGCAGGCGCACCTGGCCAGGATGGGCGCCGTGATGGGCTCGCTGGGACACCGCGGCGGCAAGCACCCCGGTACCGTGCGGGGCGCCGGCCGCCAGGAGTCGACGTCCCGCCTCCGCGCGGCCCTCGCGGATCTCCTGGAGCCCGACCGCGCCACCCTGCGCCGGCCGCCGGAGCAGATCGCGGCCCTGTTCTTCGGCCTGCTGTTCACCCAGCCGCGCACGGACGACGAGCCGGATCTCACGCCGGGTGAGCTGGTGGAGGTCTTCCTGCACGGGGCCCTCGCGGGTGAGGGCCGGTGAGGACGCGGGGAAGCCGCGCCGTGGTGTGCGGGGCGGCCGTCGCCGCTCCCGTCCTGGTGTGGCTGGTCTGCGACCCGCTGCTGGGCCATCGGCTGAGGATCACCGACGGGGACCGGACCCTCGACCTCGGTGCCGGGCCCGTTGCGTTCGCCGCGCTGCTCGCCTCGCTCGCCGGCTGGGCGCTGCTGGCCGCGCTGGAACGGTTCGGCGTACGGCGCGCCCGTGCCGTCTGGACCGGGGCCGCCACCGCCGTCCTGGCCGTGTCCTTCCTGCCGTTGACCGGGGACGGCATGGACGGCGGCACCCGCGCGTCCCTCGCCCTGATGCACGCGGCCGTGGCGGCGGTGCTGATCCCGGGGCTCGCCGGGCGGGCGACAGGGGCCGAGGCTCCCACCCCCGGCGCCGGCCGGGCCGGAGCCCGGTGACCACGGTCAGGACGCGCTGAACGTCCGCCCGGCGTGCGCGAGGAAGGCCCGCACCGCCGGACTCCGGGCGGGCCGCCAGATCAGGGCGAGCAGCGCCGGGGTCTCGACGTCGGCGAGGGTGCGGGCGGTGAGGACGTCGTCGTGGCTCGCGGCCATCGAGGCGCTGAGGACGGCGACACCGAGCCCCCGGGCGGCGAGGTCGGCCAAGGCGTCCGCGGCACTGGCCTGCAGCGCGATCGTGGGCCGCAGACCCAGCGCCGCGCACGCCTGGTCGAACACCGCGCGCAGGCCGGTGCCGGGAGGCATGCACACGATCGGGTGGTCCATCAGATCGCTCAGGACGACCCGGCGCCGCCGCGCCAGCGGGTGCCCGGGCGGCACCGCCGCGACGAGCCGTTCACTGACGACCGTGAGGGCGTCCAGCCCTTCGGGTGTCCCGGCGGCGGCGCCGATCAGCGCCGCGTCCAGGGTGCCGTTCCGCACCCCTTCCGTGAGCCGCTCCGAGCTGTCCTCCAGCAGGGACAGCTCCACTCCGGGGTGCGCCTGGTGGAAGGCGGCCAGGGCGTCGAAGAGCGGTGGCAGCGTGCAGCCGATGACCATGCCGACGGTGAGCCGGCCCCGGATCAGGTCGGTCACCTCGCCGACGGCCTGGCCGACCGCACCGGCCGCGGCGAGCGCCGCCCGGGCGTGTTCCAGGGCGGCCTTCCCGGCGACGGTGAGGGTGACGGTGCGGGCCGAGCGGTCGAACAGCTCGGCACCCAGCTCGCGTTCGAGCTGGCGGATCTGGGCGCTGACCCCGGACTGGCTGATGTGCACCCGCTCGGCCGCACGGGTGAAGCTCCGCTCGTCGGCCACCGCCACGAAGTACTCCAGCTGCCTCAGCTCCATGACTGTGGATTCTAGAACCCAGAAGATCCATCTGTTGGATTTCTGCTCGCCGGGCGGTCAGGCTGGAAGGCGCAGGAGCTTCACCTCGGCCCTCAGGGAGGAAAACGTGCCGGAGTACGAGAAGGCCATGCGGCCGGAGGACATCACCCGTCTGTTCGTCGAGCGGTCCAACGCCGGGGACGCGGCCGGGGTCGCCGCGCTCTACGAGGAGGATGCGGTACTGGCCTATCCGCCGGGCGAGCGGACGGTGGGGCGTGAGGCGATCCGCGCCCTGTGGGAGAAGGTGCTGGCGAACCGGCCCCGCTTCGAGCCGGAGGCGCCGCTGCCGACCCTGGTCTGCGGGGACGTCGCCCTCACCTCGACCCCGCCCAAGGACGGCGCCGGCGCGCGGGCGCAGGTGGTCAGGCGTCAGGCCGACGGGAGCTGGCTGCGGGTGCTCGACCAGCCGGAGTTCGTCGCGCCCGCCCGCTGAGGCCGCGCCGCGCAGCGCGCCGGAACGGGGCGAAGGCGGCCTTTCACAGCCGGATGTAGGACACTGCGCCCCATGGTCCGGGGAGGGACTCGTCCGGGTCCCCGTTCGACGGAAGGTGTGCTGTGCCCAGTATCGTCAAGATCAACGTGTTGACCGTCCCGCCGGAGCAGCGCGAGACGCTGGAGAAGCGGTTCGCCTCGCGGGCGCACACCGTGGAGAACTCCGACGGGTTCGAGTGGTTCGAGCTGCTGCGGCCGGTCGAGGGCACCGACACCTACCTCGTGTACACGCGCTGGCGGGACGAGGAGTCGTTCCAGACGTGGATGGAGGGCCCGATGAAGGCCGCCCACCAGGGGGGCGGCCAGGAGGGCGGCGAGCGTCCGAAGCCGGCGGCCGCCGGGTCGACCCTGTGGTCGTTCGAGGTCGTGCAGCAGGCGGCGCCCAAGGGGGCGTGAGGCGGAGGGGCGGGGCGTCGGCCCCGCCCCCCTAGCTTGTTCTTTATCTACCAAGATCTTCCGGGCTTGCCGATGGCCTTGAGGGTCTCGGGGCGTTTGACGGTTTTGCCGACGTCGTAGCGGGGTGC